>NZ_JASJXG010000018.1:0-94245 GCF_035018765.1 Variovorax sp. RTB1 | reverse complement strand
GGGTGAGAACTTGTTCGACTTGTTCATGGCTCAATCCTCTCAGAGTGTTGAGCCTCCTCAAAAACCGGGGCGATTCAAGCTTCAATGCGATGCAGCTCGCGTTTTGCGAGAAAGTGGCGCCGCAGCTTCACTTCAAGACGGACAAGACGCTCGCCCTGCGCGCGAATGATTTCCACCGGCGCCCCGACCGGCCAGGAGATTGTTTTCTCTTTCGTCTTGTTGTAGACGGTGATGAGGAAATCGGGGAAGTCGAAGTACAAGGTGCGGTTGGTGGTGTGCTTCTCGTGAATCTTCAGGGGAAGCATCGCGTGCAACGATTCGCCCAGTGCCTTCACTCGCAGATCGGCCTCCGCTTGGCTGCCGAGTGGATAGAGGAAGGTCAAGGTGACCGTCTCCATCGTGATGTGCTCCGCCCGCAGCGTTGCAAGCGCACCGGCGGACAAGCCCGCTTGTGCGAGGACGATCTTGACCAATTTCACCCCCGCCGTCGCCGCCGCCCACACGTTCGTCTCGTGGGTGTAGTTCTGACCGAACAGTGCGCTTGGCAGGCTCAGATCGGCAACGACGGCATTGGGCAAAGACTCGGGGTTGTCGTCAGCCTGCATGAAGTCTAGGGTCAAATTCGCACCGGAGAGAGGGCTGGCGAACTTCTTCGGCCGGAAGTATTCGGTGCGTTTCCCCACGCGCCGTCGCATGACCTGTCGTTGCGCAGCGAGCTGGCCGATCCGTTCGCGGGAGAAATCCGAAAGATGGCTTAGGTCCAGCCTGATCGTGAGTGAATCCGTCATGGGGTTAATAACTCGAAGGCGAGGTCGGAGTGTTTTGAAAGCAGTGCGTCGGCCAATCGGGACTAAGCATTGGGAGAGTCCAAAGTGCAAGCAAACAGCGCTGAGGAATGGGCTATCAATGAGCTATGAGGACTCAATGAGCTATGAGGGTTTCTGCTGTATTACATAGGCGGCGATGTCGTTGTTCGATCCATCCCGCCGTCTGCCCATTGCGGCACCTCCGCAACCGCTGCCTGCCGCTGCATCTCCGCTTTCGCCACGAAGCGCTCTAAAAAAAGCGCGCACTTAAATTCGGTAAATATGTTTACCGAGACAGGGCGAAGTCCTTGCGTTCGATCCACACTGAAGACGCGTCGGCGATGGTGCGTAGAACACGATTTCGCGCGACCAGCCCCGGCGGAGGCGGACTTCCCGTAGTGCCGAAGCCATCCCGCAATGGCGATGTCGCCGATTTCACGATTGCACGCGCTAGTGTTCGCAATCGTGAAATTCATGCCGCTGCGCCAGGGGCGCCGTGTTTGTTTGTCTTGTTCGCCTGGGGCGGTTCATGCGTTGAGCGCGCACTGCTGCGCTTGCCGGTCGGCGTAACGCTGCGTGTTTCGCCCAGCGTGTCGCGCTGCCGCCGGGCTTCCTTGATGTCCGCTTTCGTGTCCGCCGATTGCGCGCCCTTAACGCGGCTGACCTTCGCCTGCGCCACGTTGAGTGTTGTCGCGACGTTCTTGCCCGCGACGCCCTCCAGCAGCAAGTCGACAATCTGTTGATCGATTGCCGTTGGCGGCTTTTTGCCGGTCAGCTCGAACAAGTGCCGCATCTTGTCTTCGTCGGGGTCGGTGGTGAACGTGTAGCCGAAGACCTCCGGGACATCCGCATGCAGTTCGCGTTGCTTTTCCAGCGTGACCAGAAACCGGGTGCCGTTTGCAGGCTTGCCGCGCGGGTCCACGTCAAGCTTTATGAAGTAATCCAGCATGTCCTCGTGAATGCTGGAGCCGCGTTGACCTCGGCCCGATTTGCCGGTGTGATGCACCAGGAGCACCGCGATGCCGACTGTTCGCAAGCGCGCCAGCCAGCGCTTGATAGGCGCAAACGACGCACCGTCTTCCCTGCCCGAACTCGTCCATGCCGACAAGTTGTCGATGATCAGCATCCGACAATCCTCGGGCAGCATGTTCTCGATGCGGCGCTGATCCTCTTCGACATCGATGTGGCCGATGACGTCTTCCATCGCATCGCGGCCGATGATCTGCAAATTCTTGCCGGCGAGCCGACGCGTTTTCTCTTGCGGGTCGCTGTTCGTGATCATCTTCAAGCGTTGAGCCAACGTGCGCGTGTGCATCTCGCCGTCTAGGTAGACGACGACGGCGCCGGCACCCACGCCCCACGGTTTGCAGGATTTGCCACCGGCAATCGCATAGGCGATGTACAAGGCGAAGATCGACTTGCCCAGCCCGCGCTCGGCGGCGAGCATGCCGGTCGACCCGGCGGTGATCAGGTCCCCGAGCAGCGGAACTTCGTCCTCGAACGTCCAGTTTAATAACTCCGCCATAGGGATGCTGCTGGTGCGCGGAGGACGCGACCTCACGCGCAGATTGAGCCTTCGGGAGAGCAGGCCCGCTTCAGGATCGACCTTGCTCATTGCTTGTCGTTCCCGGCTTGTGTGAACGGTGCCGGCCACGGCTGCAGGGGAGCGGTCGACAGTTGCGTGCCGCTGGCACGCAGCGCTGCCCGCGAGGGCATCTGGGCCTTGAGTTCTGACGCGAGCAGTCGGCCCTGCGCGGTGCTTGTGACGCGACCTGCCGCCAACCAGCGGTCGAGATCGTTGCGGAAGTACCAGACCTTCTTGCCGCGTTTCACGAACACCGGGCCCGTGCCCTGACTAGCCATGTTCGCCAGCGTTCCGGCCGCATTGCCGGTGTACACGCCTGCACCTTGGCGGGTGGTGCGACCGTCCAGGGTCCACAGAACTTCTCCGGATTTAGACATCTTTTTTTTCCTTTGTTCGCGTTACGTGTATTCAAGTTGATATCAGCGAAATCGTAGAAGCCATTATGCGTCAAGTTGAATGTATACTAACGTTCATGATTGATCGTGAACAACCATGAACGGAGGACTCTGATGGCTATGCAACGACGCAGCGCGAGGGGCATATCGAAAAGCGAGCCCTTCGTGATTCGCTTTGACCCGAAAACCAAATACCTTGTGGAGCTTGCCGCGCGTGCACAGCGTCGCTCGGCTTCGAGCTTCATCGAGCAAGCCGTGGTGGAAGCCCTCAAGACCGTTGAAGTCGAATTGCCGAGCGACGGCAGCGTGCCGCTCGCCACGATGGGCACAGCTTTTTGGGACGTCGATGACGCCGACCGCTTCGTGATCCTCGCGACCCTGGCGCCGACTCTTCTGACGTTTGACGAACAGGTGCGCTGGAAGCTTGTGAATGAGACTTTCCGGTACTGGAAGGGCGGCTTCGAGGACAGCCCGGAGACGCGCGCACGACTGCGCCGCTTTGCTTGGCTGTTCCACATTGCCGTGGCGCACGACTACACCGCCAAGCAGCTCGCTGACGCACTGAAGGGAGACGAGGTTCTGCGCGAGGAGTTATCCGACCTTAAGAAGGAAAGTGACGGGTCTGTCGCAAGCTGGCTAGACGACACAGGGGGCTCGACACCTGAGCATTTGCCCGCGAGGAAAGCAAAAACAAAGAGCAAGGGGTAGGACCGTGGCCAAGCAGTTCACCAAGCTCGACCGCCGTGCACTGCGCCAGCTCAAGCCGGGTCATAAGGTGCAGGAGCACGGCATCGGCTTCGAGAGACTTGATAGCGGCGACGGTCTCTACACCGTGAACATCATGGTCGACGGGGAGCGCATTCACCGCGTCGTCGGGCGCGAGTCGGAGGGCACGACGCGGACAGCCTGCGAGGCCTTTATCGAGAAGGCCCGTACCGACGCGCGGCACGACCGGCTCTCGCTGCCACGAGGCCGCAAAGTCGCTTTGTCGTTCAAGGATGCGGCCACGAGGTACATCGCGAAGTTGCGCGAGGCGGGCGGGAAAAATATCGACACCAAGGATCAGCACCTGCGGCAGCATCTAGTCCCATTTTTTGGTGCGACACCGTTGTCGAAAATCAGCGCGTTCGATGTTGAGCGGTACAAGAAGCATCGCCTGGGCCAAGTGGTGCAGGCAGGAGGCGATTGGCGCAGCGGCAAGAGAGTGGCGCGAGACACCGGCAGGACAACAAGCCCCGGCACCGTTAACCGCGAACTAGCCACCCTGTCGCATCTCTTCAGTCAGTCGGGCGAATGGGGTTGGATATCGAGCGCAAAACCGAAGATGCGGCGCATGAAGGAGGGCGACGGTCGCATCGTCTACCTAACGCAAGACCAGGTGCATGCCTTCCTCGCTGCGGCAGAGCTATCGAACAGTACGCAGCTTCACCCTTTCGTGCTCATCGCGCTCGAAACGTCGATGCGGATGTCCGAGGTGCTGTCGATTCGCAAGGAGCACGTCAACATCGCCCAGCGCGTTATCTACATCCCGAAAGCTAAGGCCGGCGCACGCGATCAGCCAATGACCGAAAACCTGGCGGTCTTCCTCGAGAAGTACATCAAGCAATCGGTGACGAAGGAGAGCGAGTGGCTGTTTCCTTCGCTGACGAAAAAGGACGGAACGCCCATGTCGAAGAGCGGACACACGGTAGCGATACAGAAGCCGTTCAAAGATGCTGCGATTGCCGCGGGTCTCGACCCGACAAAGGTCGTTCGTCACACGCTGCGGCACACGGCGATAAGTCACCTGGTTCAGTCCGGCGTCGACTTGCCGACGGTCAAGCGCATCAGCGGGCACAAGACCTTGTCGATGGTTGAGCGCTACTCACATCAGAGCGGCGCGCACATCCAAGCTGCTATGGACAAGCTGCAGAGCCGCTACGCGGCAATCAAGCTCAGCTGACACGATTACACAGGAACTACACAAAGGCATTTCTGAATGACAAAAGCCCGCTATCGTATTGATAGCGGGCTTTCTTTTGCCTGTGAGGCTTTAACTATGGCTCCTCGACCTGGGCTCGAACCAGGGACCTACGGATTAACAGTCCGGCGCTCTACCAACTGAGCTATCGAGGAATACAGCCTCAGATTATAGCGTGGCTTTTTCGGGCTTCCTGGCTGGGGCTCACGCGTCGTCGCATTACAGCGACGCGGTGAACGCGAGCCTCAGCGTACGGGGTGCGCCGGGGAACAGGTAGACGTGGCCGAACTGGTAGGGCGACTCTTTCCAGTAGCTGCGGTCGGCCAGGTTTTCGACGCCTACGGTCCAGCTCGTGTTCACGTTGTTTAGCTTGGTGTCGTAGCGCAGCGCGGCGTCGAAGCGGGTCCACGACGGCAGCTGGATCGATCCGTCGGGCAGCACGTTGCGTCGGCCTTCGTGCGACATCAGCAGTTGCGTGCTCAGGCCAGGCACGGCGGCAAACTGGTAACCGACCAGCGCGCGCACTACCTGGTTGGGCACGTTGGTCGGATGCTGTCCGTTGGCGGCAGGGTCTAGCGTGCTGTCGCGACGCTTGGCGTCGATCAGGGTCACGCCCCCGCCAAAGCGCCACGGTCCTGTTGTCCATTGCGCATTGGCTTCGAGTCCGCGGTGCACGGCGCGGCCGTCGTATTGACCGCTGCACAACGCGCCGCTGGCGTCGCAGCTGTCGAGGTTGGTCATCGGCCGCGAGATGTCAAAGTACGCCACTTGCCAATTGAGGGCACCGTCCGCCACGTTGCCGCCGCCCTTCAGGCCGATCTCCCACTGCTTGGAGGTGAGGGCGGGCAAGGCTTCGCCGGCATTGCTGTACTGCGACGCCCTGTTCGGCACGATCTCCGATTCGACGCCTTTGCCCCAGCTCACATAGCCGAGCAAACCGGGCTGAAACGCGTAGCTGGCCGCGACCCACGGGGTGGTGATGTTCTGGCTGTACTGCGTCGGGTCGGAGCCGTCGGTGCGCACGCTGCCGCGACTGAGGTGCGTGTAGCGCACGCCGAGCCATGTCGTGAACTTGTCGTTCCAATGGATGGCGTCTTGCACCGTGTACTCGGTCGAGCGCTCGTCGCGATTGGTGTTGGGGATGTCCATCGTCGGGTCGGCCGGCACCACCGCCGTACCGAAGATGTTGCCGGTGCCGACGTAGTTGTAGGCCTGGTCTTCGAACCGGTTGCGCACGCGGCTTTGCAAGATGCCGAAGCCGAGCTCGTGCTTCACGCTGCCGGTCATCACGTTGCCCTTCAGGTTGACTTGGCCGGCGGTCAGTCGACGTCGTTCGTTTTCGCTCCTGAAGTCGTAGAAGTCGAAGGTGCCGTCGGAGCAGTAGCGGTCGTAGTTGCCTTCGGCGCTGCAGCCAAAAGCGTAGGCCAGGCGATCGTCGGTCTTGAGGCGCTGCTGGCCGATCTGCGCACTCCAGCGCCAGTCGGCGTTGATGGCCTGCGTGAAGCGAAGGCTGCCGGTCAGCGCATTGAATACCGAGGGTTGGGACCACGGCTGGTTGTTCAGGTTGAGGCGCGGATTCGGCACCGGAGGCAACACGTTGCCGAGCAGGCTGTAGCCGTTCTGGCTCGGCTGCGCCTTGTGGCTGTATTCGATCTCCGCTTCGAACAACGAGTCCGGCGTGATGCGCCAATCCGCCGCGAGCGAAAAGAGGTTGCGGTTGCCGTCCAGGTTGTGCGTGAGCGGCTTCAGGTTTTCGTTGACGGCATTGAGCCGGTAGCCGAACTGCTTGTCGTCGCCAAAGCGGCCGCCGAGGTCGACCGCGCCCAGCACGCTGCCGCGGCTCGTCGTTTCGATACGCACTTCGCGCAGGTCTTGCGATGTCGGCCGCTTGACGACGTAGTTGACCAGACCGCCGGGGGCGCTGGTGCCGGCCTGGATGCCGCTGGTGCCGTGCAGGATCTCGACGCGCTCCTTGTTGTCGAGCGGAATCGACGTTTCGGCGCTGATGGGCAAGCCCTCGCGCCGGTAGTTGAAGCGGTTGTCCAGCACGAAGCCGCGCACCGTCAGATAGTCCCAGTAGCCGGCCGCGTTGTAGGCATCCGTCACCGACGAATCGAACTTTGTGAGGTCGGCCAGCCGGCGTGCGCCACTGTCCTGGATCTGCTTGCTGCCGATGACAGTTGCGGTGATGGGCAACTCGCGCAAAGGCACGTCGCCGAATCCGCTGATGTCCGCTTGCAACGGTGCGGTCTGGTCGTTCACGGTGATGGCGGGCAGCGTGGTTTGCGCCTGGGCGCTCGCGGCCGCGATCAGGAACAAAGTGGCCAACGCCTGGGGAACAGGCGCAGTGCGCCATCGGGGGCCAGACTTCTTCTGGGCGGAACTGCGGGGTGCCATGACGTTCTTCCGACGTGATGGCAGGTCGGCTTGCGGAGCTTTCTGCAGACTGAGAGAAGTGCTGCGGCCCTGGACATGCTTCCCTGCGCGAGGATTACCTCAATCAGGTTCAAAGGGACTTTCTCAGTCTCGGCGCAGAAAGATCAGCGCTTCAACACCCCTAGCGGCCTTGCGCCGGAGCGCAAGGTGACCGAATTCTAGCGACAGAAAAGCAAGGGCGAGTCGTGATGCGACCCGCAAGCCCTATCAGAGTTCGACGAGTGTCTTGAAGCCGCCCCAGATCATGCGTTTGCCGTCGAACGGCATCGCCTTCGGGTCCATCATGTCAGCCAGTCGCGGGTCTTTCATGACCTTGGCGTTGACGGCGTCGCGCTGCTTGCGCGAGCTGAAAACGATCCACGAGAAGACGACCGTTTCATCGTCTTTCAGCTTGACGCTCTGCGGGAACGACGTGAGCTTGCCTGGCTTCACATCATCGGCGACACACTCGATGTACTCGAGCGCGCCATGCTCTTTCCATATCTTGCCGGCCTTGCGCGCGAGGCGCCGGTAGGCATCCAGTTTGGCGGTCGGAACCGGAACGACGAATCCATCGACATAGCGAGCCATGGCAGAACTTTCTGAACGAGGGTTGAGAGGGGAACTTGGAGAGGTAGTCGAGGGGCGCCGTCATGAGGACGGGGTGGTCGACGAGGAGGGCGATGCCGCCGCCGACGGCGAGGCGGTGCGCAGCCACACCGCGCCGATCACACCGGCCGCCGCCGCGAACAACGCGCCGACCGTAAATGCCTGTCGGTAGCCCGCATTGACGACCCACACCAACGACGTCTCGGAGAACTTGAGATCGGCGCGGATCGAAGGCAGCGCGACATTCACGATGGTCGTGTCGAGCACGATCATCAGCACGCCGAGGCACAGAACCATCAGCGTGAGCCAGCGCTTGCGCGAGTCGAGCGAACTGCCAACGCGGGGAATGCCGCTCATGTATCAGGTCGGCGATGTCGGATCGGACAAGCCGGCGTTGACCATCCACGGCGTTCCGAAGCGATCGACCGTCATGCCGAATGCTTCGGCCCAGAAGGTCTTGCCGAAGGGCATGCGCACCTGTCCGCCCTCCGCCAGCGCGTCGAACACGCGCTTTCCTTCGGCGACATCCGGGTAGGTGAGGGTGACGGTAAAGCCCTTCATGCCGTCGTATGGCATGCCGGAACCGTTGTCCGATGCCATCAGCACCTGGCCGTCGACCACGAGTCGCGCATGCATGATTCGCTCGGCGGTGCCCGGTGGAAATTTGGTGGCGTCGAAGTCGGGCATTTCGGCGTGCGTCACCATCATTTCGAGCTTGCCGCGAAGCGCCTTCTCGTAGAAGCGCATGGCTTCGGCGCAGTTACTTTCGAAGAAGATGTAGGGCTGGATGTTCATGGCGATACTCCTTGGGTTAGGGAAAAAGATGCGGGGAAATGTTGACGTTGCAGTTGGCGGCGAAGCGTGTTGTGTTTCTTCGAATCTGATTTTGTGTACGCCGTACACAATAGAATAGCAAAGAGAATGGACGCTGTCCACATGGAGAAAGCAATGCGTCCCCGCGAACACCTGGTGCCGCCCGACCCGATCGTCGTTCCCGCGCCGGCGCGCAGCACCTATCGGCATGGCGATCTGTACCGTGCCTTGCTCGACGCCGGCATTGAACTCGCTCGTGCTGGCGGCCCCGACGCTGTGGTCTTGCGTGAAGCGACCCGGCGCGCTGGCGTGGTCCCCAACGCCGCATATCGGCATTTCGCGAGTCGTCAGGAGTTGCTGCAGGCCGTCCGCGCTGCGGCGGTTTCTGCCGTCGCGGTGGCCATGGAGGCTGAACTCGACAAGGTGCCGCGAAGGCTGAAGGGCGCCGCCGCGGCACGCGCCGCCTTGCGGGCAGTGGGCACCGGATACATGCGTTTTGCGCTGGCTGAAACCGGCTTGTTCCGGATGGCTTTCGTCGCGCCGGAAAAAATCGACATCACGCATGAGGAGGCAAAGACCGGCAACACCGGACTCGATCCTTTTCAGTTGCTGGGCGCGGCCCTCGATCAGATGGTCGAAGCCGGCGTGTTAACGCCCGAGCGCCGGCCGGGCGCTGAGTTTCTGGCTTGGGGTGCCGTTCACGGGTTGGCAATGCTCACCATCGACGGCCCGCTGCGAGGGATACCGGCGGTGCAGGCAGAAGCCATGGGCCAGCGGCTTCTCGACATGGTGGAAAAGGGCATCTAGCTGGTTCTTGCTAGTTGCTAGCGCGAAGCGCGCCGAGGAGTATCTGATTAGCGCGGGTGATCGACACCCAGCAGGGTGTGCAAACGCGTGCTGGTCGTCGTGTACTGCAGCGGGATCGACTTGCCCGGAAACACGATTTCGGCTGCGCCCCAGGCCGCCAGTGTCGCCTCGTGAAACCCGCAGACGATGAGCTTCTTCTTGCCTGGATAGGTGTTGATGTCGCCGACAGCGAACACGCCGCGTTCGCCGGTTTCGAACTTTGCCGTATCGACCGGCACTTGCTTGCGTTCGAGCGCCAGTCCCCAATCGGCAATGGGCCCGAGCCGCGGCGAAATGCCGAGGCAGGCGATGAGCGCATCGAGTGGCAGATCGACTGTTTGCGCGTCGGGTGTCGTGATCTGCAGGCGGCGCTCGTCGAACGCAGTCGGTTGACCGACGCTGAAGCCGAGCTTGCCATCGGCTACCAGCATGCGAAAGCGGGCGACGGTGGCTTCTTCGGCCTGAAACCCGTCGCGGCGATGCAGCAGCGTCACGCGTTGCGCGATGTCGATCAGCCGAATGGCGGTGTCGAGCGCAACGTCGTCACCACCGTTCACCACCACCGTCTTGCCGGCAAAGCCAGTCAGTGATTCGGGGTGATAGAAAAGCCGTGTGCCTTCGAATTGCGCGATGCCGTCGATGGCGATGCGCTTCGGCACAAAGGCGCCGACACCGCCTGCAACGAACACGGTTTTCGCCAGAAATGCGGTGCCGTTGGAGGTGCTCAAAAGGAAGCGGTTGTCCGCCTGACGTTCTAGCGTCGCTACCTGCTCGCCGAAGTGAAACTCCGGCTTGAACGGTGCGACCTGCTGCAACATCGACTCCGCAAGTTGACGACCGCTGGTAACTGGCGTGCCCGGAATGTCGTAGAGCGGCTTGTCTGCATACAGGGCCACGCATTGCCCACCCGCAGCAGGCAGCGCATCGACGATGTGGCAGGAGATTTCGAGCAGGCCAAGTTGGAAGGCCTGAAACAGCCCGACCGGGCCGGCGCCGATGATGAGGGCGTCGGTCTCGATCGGCGTGCCGAGAGTGGTCAGCGCACCAGCTCCCCGATCTTGTCGGTCTTGTCTTTCCAGTCGTCGGCGTCGGCCGGCGGCGGCTTGCGCTTGGTGATGCTCTTCCAGCCGTCGGCCAGTGCCAGCTCGGCATTGAGCTTGATGAAAGCCAGCTGGTCTGCCGGCAGGTCTTCTTCGGCGTAGATCGCGTTGACGGGGCACTCGGGAATGCACACCGCGCAATCGATGCACTCGTCCGGATCGATCACCAGCATATTGGGACCCTCACGGAAGCAGTCGACGGGGCACACGTCCACGCAGTCGGTGTATTTGCAGCGGATGCACGATTCGGAGACGACGTGTGTCATGTTCTTTTGAGAGGCAAAGCGATCGGGGAAACCCTGAATTTTAACTGGCGGGTTGCACCAGCACTGCAGCCGAGGTCTTGTTGGTGGCGGTGTCGACCAGCACCAGCGAGCCGAGGGCGCGCGATTGCGAAAACGGCAGCACAGCGAGCGGCTGTTGCAACGCCAGCACGATGTCGCCGATGGCGTTGGCTTCCAACTGCGCAGTCGGCTCGGATTCGAGCGTCGTGATGTTCACTCGGTCGATGATGCGAGCGACCTTGGCCTTGACCCAGCGATGCCCTTGCAGCGCCCAGTAGATGCGGCCGGCCACCAGCGGTTCATCGTCGAGCCAGGCGACGGTGGCGGTGATTTCCCGCACCGGCTCGAAGGCGTCGGGCGCCAGCAGCCAGTCGCCGCGCGACACATCGAGTTCGCGATCCAACACGATGCCGGCGCTGTGGCCCGCATGCACGGTCTTCGGCTGACGCGTATGGCTCAGCACCTGCGCAACGGTCGCGGTCTGGTTGCTCGGCAGCACGGTCACGCGCTGGCCGGGCTCGACGTGTCCGCTGGCGACCCGGCCCCAGAAGATGCGGCGGCCTTGCGAGGTGTCGGCCGATGACGAGAACTTTTCGACCCACTGCACCGGAAAGGCAAACGGCACGGCTTCGTCTTGCGCGGTCACCGGCAGTTGCTCCAGCAGTTCGAGCAGGGTCGGACCGCTGTAGCCGCACCAGTCGGCGCGCTCGGTGCAATGCGTCGCGACGTTCCAGCCCTTCAGCGCGGAGATCGGCACGATGGCAGCGACCGCCACACCGGCCGCTTCGGCAAAGCCGTTGATCGCCGAAGAGATACGCTCAAAGGCGAGATCGGCATCGTCCATCGCGTCGAGCTTGTTGACCGCGAAGACGATCGACTGCACGCGCAGCAGGTTGCACAGCAGCGTATGCCGGCGGGTTTGCGGCAGCAGGTCCTGCTGGATCACTTCACCGTCGAGCACTTCGCCGGCCCATCCCAGCTTGGTCGCGTCGACCAGCACCACGGCGGCGTCGGCGGCCGAAGCGGCGGTCACCATGTTGCGGGTGTATTGCTCGTGTCCGGGCGCGTCGCCGATGATGAACTTTCGCTTGGCAGTAGAGAAATATCGGTAGGCCACGTCGATCGTGATGCCTTGCTCGCGCTCGGCCGACAAGCCATCGGTCAGCAACGCAAGGTCGGTTTCACCACCGCGCTGCACGCCTGCCAGCTGGTCTTGCAGCACGGTCTTGCTGTCGACCAGCAACCGGCCGATGAGCGTGCTCTTGCCGTCGTCCACGCTGCCGCAGGTAATGAAGCGCAAAGCCGTACCGGTGTCGCCTGCGTGGTTCAGGACTTCGGTCAAGTCAGGTGCGAGGGTCGTTGCGTTCATCAAAAGTACCCATCTTTCTTGCGCTTTTCCATGGAAGCCTCGGACGTCATGTCGTCCATTCGCGTGGCGCCGCGCTCGCTGACATTCACCGTCAGCGTTTCGATGACGACATCACCCGCATCGGCTGCCAGGCTGGCGACCGGGCAGGTGGTCGTGATGTCGCCCACGGTGCGAAAGCGCACGTCGCGGACTTCGATTTGCTCGCCGGCGCGCGGCGGCGTGAGTTCGGTCACCGGCACCAGCAGGCCGCGGCGCTCGACCACTTCACGCTTGTGCGTGTAGTAGATCGAAGGCAACTCGACGTTCTCGCGCTCGATGTATTGCCAGACGTCGAGCTCGGTCCAGTTGGAAATCGGAAAGACTCGAAAGTGTTCGCCGGGTGCGTGCCGCGTGTTGAAAAGCGTCCACAACTCCGGGCGTTGATCTTTCGGCTGCCACTGCCCGAACGAATCTCGGTGCGAAAAGATGCGCTCCTTGGCACGCGCCTTTTCTTCGTCGCGCCGGGCACCGCCGATGAGCGCGTCGAAGCGGAACTCTTCGATGGCTTCGAGCAGCGTGACCGACTGGTGCGCGTTGCGCGACTCGCCCGCATGCGCCAGACGCACGGTGCCGCGCGCCATCGAATCTTCGACGCTGCGCACGATCAACTCCGCTCCTAGCTCATTCGCACGGTGATCACGAAAGGCCGTCACTTCAGGGAAGTTGTGGCCGGTGTCGATCATCAGCAGCGGATAAGGAATGCGCCCCGAGCCGAACGCCTTTTCGGCGCACTTCAACAGCACCAGCGAATCCTTGCCGCCTGAAAACAGGAGGGTGGGACGCTCGAAGGCGCCGGCGACTTCACGCAGGATAAAGATCGTCTCTTCTTCGAGCGCATCGAGTTGGGCGTTGGAAAGGCGCGCGGGAGAGTGCATGTCGGGGAGCAGCAGATCGGCTTCGGTACGGGCGTTCATCGGGAGGGGCTGTTCAAGGTTGCGACGTCAATGCGCGAGGTGCAGACCACACTCGCGGTTGTCTTCGCCCTTGGTCGGGTCCACGTAGTCGAAGTTGTTGGGCAGGCCATGCGCCTCGCAGTATTCGTACAGGTCTTTCGACGACCAGTGAAGCAGCGGCGCGAGCTTGATCAAGCCATCCGGATTGAGGCTGACCGGGTCCATTTGTGCACGCACGGCGGTGTCGGTGGCACGCAGTGCGGTGAACCAGACCTTCGGTGCGGTCTCGCGCAGCGCACGCGCGAAGGGCTCCAGCTTCACCTCTTGCGTGAACGCGGCATGGCGCGGGTCGTCCAGCGCGGGCGTCGGGCCGTCCACTGCTTCGCGATGCGCACGCGAACGGCGCGGCAGGTAGATGTGCAGATTGAGCCCCAGCTGCTTTGTCACTTCATCGGCAAATCGGTAGGTAGCCTCGGTGTTGTAGCCGTTGTCCATCCAGATCACCGGCACGTCGGGCTTCGCGCGCGTGACCATGTGCAGGATCACAGCTTCAAAGGGGCGGAAATTGGTGGTGACGATCGCGGGCTGGCCCAGGCCGATCGCCCAGTCCACGAGACCCTGGGCATTGCGGCCGAGTTCGGCGTTGACGTGCTGGAGGTCGAGGTCGGTGTTCATGTCGCGAAATGCGGCGCGGTGTGTATCGCGTCGCCCTGATAGAAGCCGGAGAAACGTTCGAACTGGCGTTGCGCCGCCGAGGCGTCCACGCCTTCTTTCAATACCGCGCTGCTGAAGCCGGTGCGCTCCATCTGCACCAGCTGGTCGATCAGCACGTCGCCGGTGGCGCGGATGTCGCCCCTGAAGCCGAGACGGCGGCGCAGCAAAAAGGCCTGGCTATACGCACGTCCGTCGGTGAACTTGGGGAAGTTGAGATCGATGCGCTCGACGTCGGCCAGGCACACCTCGATCGCGAGCGGATCGGCATCGTTGGCGAGTTGCATGACCTTGGGGTCGCCGTCGTCGACATGGTCTTCGTTGGCGACGAGCTGCAATGTGTACTTCGTTTGGCTGGAGGCGGTCATGCCGTGGCCTCCACCTTGAAGCGTGCACCATTGGCCGACGCCTTGAACGGATCGTGCCCGACGCGGCGCAGCGTGTCGATGAAAGTCTCGCCCGCATTGCGCGTGTCGCGGTAGGTGCCGAGCACCGCTTCGATCACCTCCGGCACCTCGGCTGCTGAGAAGGAAGGGCCAACCGCCTTGCCGGCCTGCGGCGTGCCGCTGAGCGCGGAGCCGTCCGAGCCGCCGAGCGAGACCTGGTACCACTCCTTGCCGTCCTTGTCGACGCCCAGGATGCCGATGTGCCCGCTGTGGTGGTGGCCGCAGGAGTTGATGCAGCCGCTGATGTGCAGATCGATTTCGCCGAGGTCGTCGAGCTCGTCGAGGTCTTGATAGCGCTCGGTGATGGCTTCGGCGATCGGGATCGAGCGCGCATTGGCCAGCGCGCAAAAATCTCCGCCGGGGCAGGCGATCATGTCGGTGAGCAGGCGCACGTTGGCGCTGGCAAATCCGGCTTCGCGTGCGTTCAGCCAGAGCGCGTGCAGGTCTTCGGCATGTACCCAAGGCAGCACGACGTTCTGGTCGTGCGTGACGCGTGCTTCGCCGGCCGAGAAGCGGTCCGACAGCTGCGCGATGGTGTCGAGCTGGTCGGCATCCGCATCGCCCGGCGCCTGGTGCAGGCGCTTGAAAGACAGCGTGACCGCGCGCAGGGCGGGGTTCTTGTGCGGTGCCACGTTGCGTGCCAACCAGCGTGCGAACTGCACGTCGTCGGCCGCATGCTTCTGCAGGTCGATGGCGGTTTGCTCGGCGCTCTGCAGCACTCGCGTGGCTAACGTCGGCGGGACGAAGGTGGCGGACACGCGGTCGTATTCGGCCTTCGTGATGGTGTGCGGCGCACCGTCATGCTCGACGATTTGCGTGTATTCGGCCTCGACATCGTCGATGTAGCGCTGGCCTTCGGCCTTCACCAGGATCTTGATGCGTGCCTTGTAGATGTTGTCGCGCCGGCCGTAGCGGTTGTAGACCCGAACCACCGCTTCGAGGTAATTCATGATCTGGTCCCACGGCAGGAACTGGCGCAGTACGGTGCCGATGATCGGGGTGCGGCCCATGCCGCCGCCGACCTGAACGCGAAAGCCCAGTTCGTCGGCATCGTTCTTCACCAGATGCAGGCCCACGTCGTGCCAGCCGGTGGCGGCGCGGTCTTCGGTGGCACCGGTGATGGCGATCTTGAACTTGCGCGGCAAAAAGGCGAACTCGGGGTGCAGCGTGCTCCACTGCCGCATGATTTCAGCGAACGGCCGCGGGTCGGCAATCTCGTCGATGGCGATGCCGGCGCGCTCGTCGCTGGTGATGTTGCGAATGCAGTTTCCGCTGGTCTGGATGCCGTGCATGTCGACCGACGCCAGGAGGTCCATCACATCGGCGCTCCTGGCCAGAGGAATCCAGTTGTACTGAACGTTCTGGCGCGTCGAAAAGTGCGCATAGTGCGTCGGCAGTTTCAACGTGCCGAGCTTGCCTTGCGTCTTGAGCGCCGTCTTGTAGACCTCGGCCTCCGGCTCGTCGTATTCGCGCGCGATGCGCGCCAGTACGCGAATTTGCCTGCTCGACAGTTCGCCGTAAGGCACGGCTACGCGGAGCATCGGCGCATAGCGTTGCACATACCAGCCGTTTTGCAAGCGCAGCGGCTTGAACTCGTCTTCGGAGAGCTTGCCGCCCTGCCAGCGTTCCAGCTGGTCGCGGAATTGCGCTGCACGCAGGTGCACGAACTGACGGTCGAATTCTGTGTATTGGTACATCGTGATAAACGTTCTGGGGGCGATCGTGGTGCCACGGTCCGCTGCAACCAGGGAGCCCGGACTTTAAAAGCACGCCTTATCTAAGCAAACTATTTTTTGGTTCGCGCCTTATGCGGATAAGCATATTCTTCAACGCCCATGCGGGTTGCCGGGCGATTGGGGGCGCGCTCCGGATAAGAGCGACGTGCTGCGGAGAGACTCGGGTGAGGAATCGCGGCGCGCATTGGCACCGGATATTAGCGAGGGCGCGGCGAGGGTGCGGCGAAGCGGCGTCGAGCGGATGTCGACGGCTATCGCTGACTGTCGTCAGCGTCTGTCGCTGGACACGGATCGGCGATCGATCGGACAGCGCGCAAAAAGGCCTGTCCGGTCGACTACCCGATCGAGTCCGATCAAGGCAAGGTGCGCTCTGCGGCGCACCGGCAATTCACTGAAGCGAGGTCGGCGCGAAGTCGATGCGGGGTTGTTCGAAGTCGAGCACGGGTGGCAGCGGGCGGCGGTCGAGCACGCGGGAACTCAAGCGGCGCTGCAACGCGGTGGTGCCCGCCATCAGTGCCAGGCCGTGGCTCGGCAGCGGGCCTTCGGCGGCAGCGACCGCACGACAGGCTGCACCGTCCTGGCGCTGCAGGATCCAGTAGTAGTGGCCAGGAATGGGTTCGTCGACGATCAGGGCTACTCGGTCGGTGTTCACGTCTTGGTCCTTTCGGGGGCGTTCAGGAAGAACATCGGTTTTAGTTCTGCCGTCCGAAGGGGACAAGCGCATTAGTTCACATTTAGTAACTATTGCAATATTTGGAGAGGATTGTATGTATGGCGCTCAATGAAAAAGAGGCCGAAAGGCCTCTTTTTTTGCTATCGCTTCAAGCGACGTTCATGGGGGGCAAGTGCCGCCGGGCGAAGCCGCAATCGCACCCCGAAGTGCAGCCACGTTTGGATTGGTGTCGTCGTTCGGGTTCGTTGTATTACGTGTGTAGGTGCAGCCATACGCCGGTGCGGCAACAGTTGCCGCGGTCACCACATCGTCGCCGCCTGGCTTCACGCCGTCACGTTCCCACTTGATCATTGCGTCGAAGGTTTCGGCCATTTCCGCAGTGGTGAAGTCGCAATGCGAAGCGCCGCGAACCGCGCGCTGTACCAGCCATGTGCTGTTGCCGTTGGCCGCCACGCGCTGCTGGTAGATCTGCTCCATGCTGAAAGGCACGTAGAAATCGCCGAGCGTGTGGAGCGTGACCACTGGAATCTTGAACTGCCCGTTGGTCTTCGGAATCCAGCGCAGGCCGTCGGTGCGAAGCCGGTTGGCGTCGACCGCCGCGGTCAGCTTGAGTGCCGAAGCGTTGAGCGTTGTCGAGCCCGCCGCGTCGCCATCGATCGTGTAGGTCAAACGGTTGGTGTCGATCACGCTCTTGTTCAGGATGCCGTTGATGGTGCCGTCGCCGCCAAAGACGCCGATGACGATCGGGAAGGTACCGCCGTAGGCGAAGCCCACCGCAGCGATCGGACGCTCGCCACCGGTCAGGTTTTTCACCACGCTCTGGTACTTGACGCCGACACCCGCGGTTGCGGTCACCGGAGCGGCTGGGAAGCTGGCAGTGAACAACGTTCCAACCACCTGCGCAGAAATGTCGGTCCAGTTGAGGAACGGATATTTCGGCAGGCTCGCTTCGACCTGCGCAGTTACCTGCGCGCCGGCAAAGTAGTCGAACAACTCGGTGTCGCCCAGCACGCCGCACATCGGCGCGGCGCCGTTGTACTTGACCTTGTTGTTTTCGGTTGCATAGGCCTCGTCTTCAATGGCCGCCGCAGTGATATGGCCGCCCATCGACACGCCCGTGATGTAGATCTTGCTCGGCGCGGCCAGCGTGCGATTGTTGGCCGCAGCGATCTTGTTGAACCCGAGCGCCAAGGCGTTGGTGTCTTCGATGCCGGCGCGCACGTCGTAGAAGTTCTTGCTGTAGCTCGACGCGGCCCAGGCGTATCCGTTCTGGATCAGGTAGCGCCGGATGCCCGGATTGTCGACAGTCAGTTGATTGCCTTGACCGCGGTAGCCATGCGCATACATGACCAGCTTGCCGTTCCAGTTGGCCGGCACTTCGACGCGATAGAGCGCACCGCCGAGCACGCCTTGCCAGCGGCTGGTCGTCGTGTTGACGACCGTATCGGACGGGTCCACCACGAGCGCAGCAAAGGTCGTTGCGGCTGCATCGGCGGGCGAGGGCGCAAACGAAGTGCGGCTATCTTGCAGGCGCTTCTCCTCGGGGGCCGGTGCAGGGGCAGGTGCGGGCGCAGGGGCCGGTGCGGGTGCAGGCGTTGGCGCTGCTGCGATGGGAAGGGGACCGTTGTAACCACCACCGCCGCCGCCGCCGCAAGCGGCAAGGGACAGCGTTGCAATGACGAGAAGCGGGATGCGCTTTTTGCTCATGAATGTCTCCGTACTTTGTGTTGTTGTGCCGTTCGGCGGGGTGAGCGTATGGCGCACCAAAATCAACGGAGCAGGGACTTTCCCTGAGGTGGTATCGCGCGCGCGACAACGAGGCGGAGTCGGCCTTTCGTCCTACGAAACTTTTATCGAACCCTTACGTGGTCTGCCTGAAAAATCAGTGCCGGCGGCGCGTCACGACGACCGTTGCTGTCATTCCTTCGTACGAGTCGGGCGCGCCGAACCAACTGCCGGCAATGGGCGCAGCCTGGGACGGATCGCGCGCCACTCCGACTCGGATCAACTGCGCGCTGCCCATCAGATTGTTGGTCGGGTCGTAGGCGACCCAGCCCGCGCCCGGAAGGTACGCGTGAAGCCATGCGTGCGTAGAGCCGGCTCCTGTGGTGGCGCTGATACTGCCGGCCGCCGGACCCGCTGCCGCCGCCTCGATGGCGCGCGAGTCGAGCGCTGCGTCGTACAGATAGCCCGACACGAAACGCGTCGCCACGCCCAGCCGCCGTGCCGCCTCCATCATCAACAGCGCGTAGTCGCGGCAACTGCCGCTGCCGAGCTGGAGCGTTTCGAGCGGCGTCTGCGTGCCTTCTTCATCGCGCGCTGCATAGGTCAGGCTCTTGCCGATGTGCGCGTTCATGCGCGCCAGCACATCGCGCGTGCTGTTGGGTGCGTCGGTCTGCAAAAACTGGTGCGCCCAGCGAATCAACTCGCCTTGCGGGTCGTCGTGGTGCGGACGCAGGTAATGCTCGAGGTCGAGCCGGTCCTGGACCGAATAGGCAAAGGGCAGGAACTCCGCCGCCGGGTGCAGCACCAGCTGGTCGAGCAGCGACGGCACCTGTTCGATGGTGAAGGAGCAGACGATCTTCAGTTCGGTCGCCTCTCCCAGCGGTTGCACCAGCGCGACCGAGTTGGAATGCGGGTCTTGAATCAGCCGGATGTTGGCGCCGAGGCTGACCTTGAGGTCGGTCGCCAACACACGCAGATCGTGGCTGTCGCGCGGGCGGAACATGATCCGGTGCAAGCCGAAGGTGACGGGCTTGTTGTAACGGTAAGTGGTGGTGTGGGTGATGTCGTAGCGAAGGGCCATCCCGCATTCTCACGCCACACCTTCAGTCTTTGACCGGCTTGGCGAGGCGCCGTGTGTCGAGCGCCCTTGCCAGCGTCGCCGGCAAAGGAAGTGGCTCGCCGTGCCAGTGGGCTGCGAGGAGTTCGGCGCAGAGGGCGGAGAAGGTGAGGCCGCGCGAGCCCATCGCGGTGCTGACCCAGACGCCGGGCCAGCCTGCTTCATCGAGCGGGCCGACCAGCGGGCGGCGGTCGGACGAGGCGCAACGGATGCCGACCCATGCGTTGGCTGCGGCGACGTCGAGTAATGCTGCGGCGCCTGGGTGAAGGCGCGTCAGCCGATCGCGGTTGCGTCCGGTGTCCGATGCGTGCGGTTCCAGATCGACACTGTCGCGATCGAAGGTGGCGCCGGCAAGCCAGAGCGAACCGGTTGCTTCGGCATCGGTTGCCGGCACGCGCGCGATCAGATGACCGTCGCCGTTGATCGGCATGTCCGGCAGATCGGCATCGTGTGGCGCGTGGCCCCATGCGACTTGGCCACGCACCGGTTGCAAAGGCAATGCAGGCGCGAGGGTGCGGCTGTCGATGCCGGCCGCGATGACCACGCGATCGGCCTCGACCAATATGTCGCCGCGCGCATCGACGAGGCGCCAGGACGCGTCGTGGCGCACGAGTCGCTCCACGCGCGTTTCATACCTCACGGTGATTGGAGGCTGGTTCAGCCACGCTTCGACCAAACTCCTCGGGCGCACCCACGCAGCGCGCGCATGCCAGAGTGCCGGCGCATCCGCAGGGAGGCCACTCAGCTGCAGGCGTTCGACATCGGCTGGCCATGACTCGTTCGGCCCTGCCGCTTGCCACGCGGCAGGCACCCTCACATCGCCATCCGAGCGTCTCTCGATCACGCCCGTGCCCCGCCAATCGACACCCGCTTCGAGCAAACGTTGCAACTCGATCCAGGTGGCGCGAATGCCCGCTCGGGTGAGGCGGGAAAGCAGCGCATCGTCTGCCGACACGTGGGGTGCGAGCAGCCCGACCGGCAAGCCGGACGCGCCGGCCGCAGAACCACCGCCCGCATCCAGCACGGTGACGCGCCAGCCACGCCGCGCCAGGCTCGCTGCCACAGCGGCACCCGCCAAGCCCGCGCCGATGACCGCGCAATGCCCCGGCAGCTCGACCCGTACCGGCAAGGGATCGCGTCGCCGCACGGTCCACGCTGGCGCGAACGTGCCCGCAAGGCAGTCCCGCTTCGGCGGCAGACCGATGCGTTTGCCGACCGTGAATCCGCACTGCGCCAGCGCATCGCGCACCGCCCGTGCGATCGTCCAGGTCGCGATGCCGGTGCCTTGCCGCGCGAACCGCGCCACCTGCTTGAGCGTGTCGGCCGACCACATCTCGGGATTGCGCTGCGGACTGAAGCCGTCGAGAAAGATGCTGTCGGCCTCGAAGCGCTGCGCCCGCAGCATCGGCTGGGCGTCGCCGACGCAGAGCGTGAGCGTGACCTTGCCGTCGTCGAACGTGAGCCGATGAAAGCCGGGCAGCAGGCCGTGCCACTGCGCTGCGAGCGCTTCGGCCATGTCGGCCAGTTCCGGGTACGCCGCTGCGGCGCGAACCAGATCGGCCGGCGCCACCGGGTGCGCCTCAATCGAGACGAAGTGCAGCAGGCGCGGCCTGTTGTCGTCCGCGCGCCACGCGTGCCACGTTGTCAGAAAGTTGAGACCCAAGCCAAAGCCGGTTTCGAGAATCAGCCATTGCGGCCGATTTGCCCAGGCTTGTGGCAAGCCGCAGCCGCCTAGAAACACATAGCGCGACTGCGCAAGCGCGCCGGTTTCGGTGTGATAGATGTCGTCGAAGCGCTCGCTGCGCGGAACGCCGTCGGCACGCCAGTCGACCGGTTCGGTCATGCGACGGGCGCGCCGGAGATTGCGGTCAGGCGGTGGGAGGGGTATAGCCCTGAACCACGTCGGCACCATCGCCGAAGAAGTGCTTTTCCATCTGGCGCTTCAAGTATTCACGGGCACGTTGGTCGGCCAAATTGAGCCGGTTTTCGTTCACCAGCATGGTCTGCTGCTTGAGCCACGCCGCCCATGCCTCTTTGCTGACGCTCGCCCAGAGGCGCTTGCCGAGATCGCCCGGGTAAGGCGGAAAGTCGAGGCCTTCGGCTTCCTTGCCGAGCTTGACGCATTGGACCATTCTTGCCATTTGGGGTGCCTTCGGGGTGGTTGGGTCGCGCGGAGCGCCCTTAGTTGATTTCGTTATTTAGAACTGAGAACTCAGTCGTTCCAGTTTCTATATGCCGGTTCCAGAATCCGCAGCTTCACCGATATGCCTGTGAGCAGCACAACCATGAAATTTCGCCGCGACTTTATCAAGCTTTCCCTCGGCGCTGGCCTGGCCAGCGCGTTCACCCTCGCTGGCTTGACGGCATCGCCCGCCTTCGCGCAGGGCGCGGCACCGGTCACGCTGCTCAACGTGTCTTACGACCCGACCCGCGAGTTGTACGTCGACTACAACAAGGCTTTTGCTGCGTACTGGAAAACCAAGACCGGCCAGGACGTGACCATCAAGCAGTCGCACGGCGGCTCGGGCAAGCAGGCCCGATCGATCATCGACGGCATCGACGCCGACGTGGCTACGCTGGCGCTTGGCGGTGATATCGATGCACTCGTCACGCACGGCGGACTGGTCAAGGCCGACTGGCAAAAACGCCTGCCGCACAACTCGGCACCGTACACATCGACCATCGTGTTCCTCGTCAAGAAGGGCAACCCGAAGGGCCTGAAGGACTGGGACGACCTCACCAAGGCAGGCGTGCAGGTGATCACGCCCAACCCCAAGACATCGGGCGGCGCGCGCTGGAACTACCTCGCGGCATGGGAGTTCGCCAAGCGCAAATACGGCAGCGAGGCCAAGGCGCAAGAGTACGTCGCCAACCTCTACAAAAACGTCCCGGTGCTCGACACCGGCGCACGCGGTTCGACCATCACGTTCGTGCAGCGCGGCGTGGGCGACGTGCTGCTCGCCTGGGAAAACGAAGCCTTCCTCGCGTTGAAGGAATTCGGCCCCGAGAAGTTCGAGATCGTGGTGCCTTCGATCTCCATCCTGGCCGAGCCCAGCGTGACCGTGGTCGACAAGGTCGTCGACAAGAAGCGCACGCGCGCCGTCGCCGAGGAATACCTCAAGTACCTGTACTCCGACGAAGGCCAGGACGTGGCCGGCCGCAACTTCTATCGCCCGACATCGGAGAAGGCCAAGGCCAAGTACGACAAGCAGTTTCCCAAGCTGACTTTGGTGACCATCGACGATGCTTTCGGTGGTTGGGCCAAGGCCGACAAGGCGCACTTTGCCGACGGTGCGTCGTTCGATCAGATCTACACGGCTAAGCAAAAGTAGCCGAGCAGAAGCAAGCAGGCGCGGCAATCCCAGCCGCCTCTGCACCGATCCGTACAGATGTCTCGCAACGCCGCCCAAGCGCGGTGCGGGAGTGCCTTTGCCTGAAAGAAACCGACCCATGACAACCACCGTTTCCATTCCGCGTCGCCGCCTGGTGCAGGGCGTGGCAGCCGCCATCGCGTTGCCGTCGTTCGCCGCACTCGCGCAAGCGCCGTCGCGCCAATTTCGCATCGGCAACCAGAAGGGCACGCTCAACATCCTGAAAGGCCGCGGCACGCTCGAAAAGCGGCTTGTGCCCTTGGGTGTTTCGGTCAAGTGGACCGAGTTCAATGCCGGCCCGGTGCAGCTCGAAGCGCTCAACATCGGCTCGATCGACTTCGGCGATGTCGGTGAGGCGCCGCCCATCTTCGCGCAGGCGGCAGGCGCACCGCTGGCCTACGTCGCTGCCACCGTGCCGCGGCCCGGTGCAGAGGCCGTGCTGGTGCCGAAGGGCTCGACCATCCGCACGGCCGCCGATCTCAAGGGCAAGAAGGTCGCGCTCAACAAGGGCTCGAACGTGCACTACTTCATCGTCAAGCTGGCCGAGAAGGCGGGCCTGAGTTACGCCGACCTCAACCTCGTCTTTCTGCCGCCGCCCGATGCGCGTGCCGCCTTCGAAAAAGGCTCTATCGATGCGTGGGTGATCTGGGACCCGTTCCTGGCCGCCGCACAACAGTCGCTCGACGCGCACCTCCTGGCCGACGCGAGCGGCGTGGTGGGCAATCGCGGCTATTACTTTTCGTCGCTCGACTACGTCGCCAAGAACGCCGACGTGCTCGCCATTGCGACCGAAGAGCTCAACAAGATCGACGTGTGGGGCGCCGCGAACAAAGGCGAACTTGCCGCTGAACTGTCTGCGCTATGGGGCTTGCCGAAGCCGGTCGTCGATGTGTCGGTGGGCCGCGCGGCCTACGGCATCGGCCCGATCACCAAAGCCATCCTCGGCGAGCAGCAAAAGATCGCCGACACCTTTTTCGAGCTGAAGCTGATCCCCAAGAAGATCAAAGTGCTCGAAGCCGCGTCGGTCAACCTCGCGTGAAGACGGAATCGATATGACGATGCAAATTTTCTGGTTCTTGCCGACCCATGGCGACAGCCGCTACCTCGGTACGGCCGAAGGCGCGCGGGCCGTCGACCTGGACTACCTGCAGCAAGTGGCCGGCGCGGCCGACAGCCTTGGCTACGAAGGCGTGTTGATCCCGACTGGCCGCTCGTGCGAAGACCCGTGGGTCATCGCTGCCAGCCTGATCGGCTCGACCAAACGCTTGAAGTTTCTCGTTGCCGTGCGCCCCGGTTTGCATCAGCCCAGCCTGGCCGCGCGCATGGCCGCGACCTTCGACCGGCTCTCCGGCGGGCGGGTGCTTGTCAACCTCGTGACGGGCGGCGACCAGTCCGAGCTCGAAGGCGACGGCGTGTACCTCGACCATGCCGCACGCTACGAACAGTCGGCCGAGTTCATTCGCATCTGGCGCGAGATCATCACCCGCAGCCACGACGGGCAGAGCTTCGACTACGAAGGCAAGCACTTGAGCGTGAAGGGCGCCAAGCTGCTGTTCCCGCCCACGCAGAAGCCGTATCCGCCAGTGTGGTTCGGTGGCTCGTCGGCGGCGGCGCACGAGCTCGCGGCCGAGCAGGTCGATACGTACCTCACATGGGGCGAGCCGCCTGCAGAGGTCGCAAAGAAGATCGCAGACGTCAGGGCCCGTGCGGCGCGCAAGGGTCGCACCGTCAAGTTCGGCATCCGGCTGCATGTAATCGTCCGCGAGACCGACGACGAAGCCTGGCGCGCGGCCGAGTCGCTGATCAGCCGCGTCGACGACGCGACCGTGATCAAGGCGCAAGCGGTGTTCGCCAAGATGGATTCCGAAGGTCAGCGCCGCATGGCCGCGTTGCATGCCGGCGGCGCGAAACGCACGCGTGCCGACCTGGAGATTTCGCCGAACCTGTGGGCCGGCGTCGGACTCGTGCGTGGTGGTGCGGGTACCGCCCTGGTGGGCGATGCGAAGACCGTAGCCGCGCGCATCGAGGAGTACGCGGCGCTCGGGCTCGACAACTTCATCCTGTCGGGCTATCCGCATCTGGAAGAGGCGTATCGCTTCGCGGAACTGGTGTTTCCTTTGTTGTCGCGTCGCGCTCAGACGCAGCTCGGATCACGCCTTGCCGGTGGCTCGCTGACCGGACCGTTCGGCGAGGTGGTCGCCAATCTCGATGCGCCATCGCGTCTGCAATCGCAAAGCTAAAAATGTCGCACCCCCCAAGTCTTCGTGCACTGCGTGTCGCTTCGATTCCCTGGCTGGTGCCGGTCACTCTCATCGTGGTCTGGCAGATCGCCTCGTCGCTCGGCTGGTTGTCGACGCGCGTGCTGCCCGCGCCACTCGCCGTGCTGCAGGCTGCGTGGACGCTGGCCGCATCGGGCGAGTTGTGGACGCACGTCAAGGTGAGTGCCGGCCGCGCACTCGGTGGGCTCGCCATCGGCGGCAGCCTGGGCCTCGGGCTGGGCCTGCTCACCGGTTCGGTCAAGCTCTTCGAGACACTGCTCGACTCGACCATCCAGATGGTGCGCAACATCCCTGCGCTGGCATTGATCCCGCTCGTCATCCTGTGGTTCGGCATCGACGAGACGGCCAAGCTGTTCTTGATCTCGGTGTCGGTGTTCTTTCCGATCTACCTCAACACTTTTCACGGCATCCGCAACGTCGATCCGCAGTTGATCGAGATGGGCCGCACCTATGGCCTGACCCGCTGGCAGCTGTACCGCGAGGTGATCCTGCCGGGCGCGCTGTCGTCGATCCTGGTCGGCCTGCGCTTCTCGCTCGGCTTGATGTGGGTGATCCTGATCGTGGCCGAAACGATCTCGGCGCAGTCCGGCATCGGCTACCTCACGATGAACGCCCGCGAGTTCTTGCAGACCGACATCGTGCTGGTCGGCATCCTTCTTTATGCGCTGCTGGGCAAGGCTGCCGATTTGTTCGCGCGCGGGCTGGAAAGCTGGTGGCTGAGATGGCATCCGGGTTACCAAGCCAAGTGATCGAGCCACAAACCATGACTGCATCTTTTTCATTTACGCGCAGAAGCGCACTCGGGACGCTGGCAGCACTCGCTGCATCTGCATCTGCATCTGCATCTGCATCTGCATCGGCATTTGCGCAAACCACATCCGCCACGGTCCGCATCGGCTATCAAAAGTCGTCGACGTTGATCGTCGTGCTCAAGACCCAGGGCACGCTGGAGCGTCGGCTGGCGCCACTGGGTGTCAGGGTCAGCTGGCACGAGTTCACCAGTGGCTTGCCGCTGCTGGAAGCGCTCAATCTCGACAACCTCGATGTCAGCGCCGACGTGGCCGACACGGTGCCGGTGTTCGCGCAGGCGGCTGGCGCCAAGCTGACTTTCGTAGCGCAAGAGGCGCCGTCGCCGGCGGCGCAAGCCATCGTTGTCCGGGCCAATTCAGCGGTCAAGTCGGTGGCCGATCTCAAGGGCAAGAAAGTTGGTTTCGCAAAAGCGGCCGGCGTGCACTACCTGCTGATCGCCGCGCTCGCCAAAGCCGGCTTGTCTTTCAAGGACATAGAGCCCGCCTACCTTACGCCGGCCGATGGCCGCGCCGCCTTCGAGAAGGGCGCGATCGACGCCTGGGTCGTGTGGGACCCGTTCCTCGCCGCCGCGCAGCAGCAGTCGTCCGTGCGGGTGATTGCCGATGGCACCGGCATCGCGTCTTACCAGCGCTACTACCTGGCCGCGACGCGCTTTGCAGACGCGCGGCCCGATGTGCTTGAAGTGCTGTACGTCGAGCTCGAAAAGGCCGGCAAATGGGTCAAGCAAAGCCCGAAAGAAGCGGCGGCCTTGCTGGCGCCCGTGTGGGGCATCGATGCCGCCATCGTCGAACGCGCGAATGGCCGTCGCAGCTATGCCGTGCGCCCCGTCGTGCCCGAGCTGCTGACGGAACAGCAACGCATCGCCGATGCGTTCTTCGCCGAAAAGCTGTTGCCGAAAAAGCTCGATGCACTCGATGTGCCGCTCTTCAAACCAAGGGGTTGAGATGAATGCAGGAACCAGTGCTGGCGGCGTGCGGCTCGAAATCCGTGGCGTGCACAAGCGCTACGGCGCGCGTGAAGTGCTGCGCAATACACAGGTCGACATCGCGCCTGGCCAGTTCATCGCCATCGTCGGACGCAGCGGTTGCGGCAAGAGCACGCTGCTGCGGCTGGTCGCTGGACTGGAGCCGGCCTCGGACGGCACGCTCAGCACCAACGGCCGAAAGATCGACGGGCTGCACGACGACACCCGCATCATGTTTCAGGAGGCGCGTCTGTTGCCGTGGCGTCGCGTGCTCGACAACGTCACGCTCGGGCTGCCAGCGGCCTTGCGCTCGCGCGGCCGCGAAGTGCTGGCGCAGGTCGGGCTGGCCGATCGGGAGAACGAATGGCCGGCGCGCCTCTCAGGCGGGCAGCGGCAGCGCGTCGCGTTGGCGCGCGCGCTGGTGCATCACCCGCGCTTGCTGCTGCTCGACGAGCCGCTGGGCGCGCTCGACGCGCTGACCCGCATCGAAATGCACCGGCTCATCGAGAACCTGTGGCAGCAGCATCGCTTTACCGCGCTGTTGGTCACGCATGATGTGCAGGAGGCGGTGGCGCTGGCTGATCGCGTCATCCTGATCGAAGACGGCCGCATTGCGCTGGACGAGAACATCGCGCTGGCCCGGCCGCGCTCGCAGGGTGACCCGGCGTTTGCAGCCATCGAGAAACGCATCCTCGATCGCGTACTGCAAAAGCCCGATGCAGAGATCGCCGAACCGTCGGATCCGGCCAACGACACGCGCTGGGCCGATGGTCCAGCGCACGCGCTCAGGTGGGCTGTCTAGCCCCGGCGTCATTCAATTTCCGAGGAGTCCTTCATGTCCATTCAAGCTATCAACGTACGCAACCAGTTCAAGGGAAAGATCAAGGAGATCATCCGCGGCGACGTGGTGTCCGAGGTCGATGTCGAAACGGCCTGGGGCATCGTGACCTCGGTCATCACCACGCGTTCGGTCGACGAGCTGCAGCTCAAGCCGGGTTCCGCCGTGGTCGCACTGGTGAAGTCGACCGAGGTATCGATCGCCAAGCTCTGATGCGCCAGACGGTCTGTCATTCGCGGGCTACTCCGCTTTGATGCCGACCGCTTTCACGATCTGCGCATAGCGCCCGTATTCAGCGGCGACCTGCTTTTGAAACTCGCGTTGCGATTGACCGGTCGCTTCGATACCCTGCGCCGCCCACTCGGCGCGCACCGCAGGAGACTGCACGATGCGACCGGCGTCGGCAGCAATGGCATCGATCACGACCTGCGGCGTGCGCGCCGGCGCAAACAGGCCGAACCACGTTCCTGCTTTAAAGCCCGCGTAGCGCTCCGCAACGGTCGGCACGTCGGGCAGCAAGGCATGCCGGCGCTCGCCCGTGGTACCCAACGCCACCAGCCGACCGCTGCGGATGTGCGGCAGCGCCGGCCCGACCGCGATGAACATCACGTCGACCTGGCCGCCCAGCACGTCCTGCAAGCCCAGCGGCCCACCGCGGTAAGGAATGTGCGTCGCATAGATGCCGGCGCGCGCCTTCAATATTTCCATGGCCAGCTGCTGCGGACTGCCATTGCCGGCCGAAGCGAAGTTGTAGCGGCCGGGCTGCGCCTTGGCGGCACGCACGAAGTCGGCGAGCGAATAGAAACCGGTCTTCGGATTGGCCACCAGCACGAAGTCGATCTGGCCGAGCGAGACCACCGGCAACAGATCGCGCTGTGCGTCGTAGGGCAGGTCGTGCTGGATGTTCGGCAGGATGGTGATCGGCCCGTCGGCACCGACCAGCAGGCTGTAGCCATCGGCCGGGGACTTGGTCAACGCGTCGGCCGCGAGGATTCCGGCGGCGCCGGCGCGGTTGTCCACGACCACGGGTTGCTTCCACTGCTCGGCGAGTCGCATCGCGAGCGAGCGCGCCAGCACGTCGGGTGAACTGCCGGGCGTGTTGGCGACTGTGATGTGGACGGCCTTGGTCGGGAAGGTCTGCGCCTGGACGGGGAGAGCGAGCGTTGCCGTTGCGAATGCGAGCACAAGTGCGGAGGCGAAGGTTGCGAGCTTCGTGAGGACAGGTTTGAAGACAGGGTGAGCGCGCATCGCGGAGCCTTTGGTCGAAGAGAGCAAAGGGCGCGATTCTCGTGGTGCGAGAGCGATCGGCAAACGACCGTTTCGTCAGATGCATAGTTGCCAGCGGCATAAGCAGAGGCAGAGGCAGAGGCAGCGCCCTTCGATTAGCGTCAGATCACCTTGAAGTAGTGCGTGCCATCGCGTGCGAGTTGCGCGACCAAGCCGTACTCCCAATCGAGATACGCCTGCATGGCTTCGGGCGGCGCATCGGTGCCTTCGTAGGGGCGGCGGTAGCGATGCGGGTTGGGCGCAGGGCGTGCGGCGGCTGCATCGAACGGCGGGCCCGCTTCACTGAACGCGTCTGCCGCAGGCGCAGCGACCACGTAGACATCCCAGCCCATTTGCGCGAGCCACGAAGCGGTCATGGGCGCACGCACGCCGTCGTCGTCGGCCAGCACGATGCGGGCGCCGCGCACCGGAACATGGTGATCCGTCTCCTGCACCAGCTGGCCGCCGGGTGCGCTGGCGAAGCCCGGCAGATGGGCTACGGCATATTCCTCGGGCGTGCGCACGTCGAAGCGATAAAGCGTGCGGTCGGGTGCGTCGAGTGAGTCGATGGCATCGAGCAAAATCCGGCGCACGCCAGCGCGATCGGCGACGCGCCTCGCGTCTGCGCGGGCCTGCGCGCGATGCGCATCGCTGACCACGTCTGGCGCTCGTTTCTGCGCGCCCTGGTCCAACACCTGGCCGGCCAGCTTCCAGCCGATCGTCCCGTTGCGCAGCGCGGTCACCGGATTGGGAATGCCCGCATTCACCAGCGACTGCGTGCCGATGATGCTACGCGTGCGTCCCGCGCAATTCACGATCACCCGCGTGGCCGGGTCGGGCGCCAGTTCGCGCACACGCAGGACCAGCTCGGCACCCGGCACGCTGGTCGCGGTCGGGATGCTCATGGTCTGGTACTCGTCGAAGCGGCGCGCGTCGAGCACGACGACATCAGCTTTCGCGTCGATCAGCGCCTTCACTTCTTCGGCGGAAAGCGAAGGGGTGTGGCGCTCGTGCTCGACCAGTTCGCCGAACGATTTACTTGGCACGTTGACGTCGCGAAAGACTTCGCCGCCCGCTGCGCGCCAACCGTCGAGGCCTCCTTCGAGCCGATGCACCTGCGTATACCCATGTGCAGCGAACCGGCCGGCGGCGTCTGCCACCAGGTCTTCGCCGTCCTGCTCGCCGTAGAGGACGATGACGGTGTCGAGTCGTGGAATACGCCGCTTCGCATCGGCTTCGATGCATGCGAGCGGCAGGTTAGCCGCCCACAGCGGATGTTCCTGCGCGAAAGGATGTTCTTCGCGCAGGTCGAGCAAGGCAATCTCGTCGCGTGCCATCAAGCGGGCGCGCACCTGTTGGAAGGTGAGCGCGTCAGTAGGGGTGTCGGACATGCCCGAAGTATCGCCAGGATTGCATCGTTCCGCGGCGTGCCTATTTGACCTGCTGCTTCTCGAGCTTGCGCGCCAGCGTGCGGCGGTGCATCCCCAGCCGCCGCGCGGTCTCCGAGATGTTGAAGCCGGTCTGTGCCAGCGTCTCGTGAATGCGCTCCCATTCGAGCGTCTTGATCGACGATGAGCGGTTGGTCAGTTCGACTTCGGCATTGCCCGCCGCTCGGCCGAAGGCGGCCTCGATGTCATCGGTGTTCGACGGTTTCGCCAGGTAGTAGCAGGCGCCGAGCTTGATGGCCTCGACGGCCGTCGCGATGCTGGCAAAGCCGGTCAGCACCACGATGAGCATGTCGGGGTCGTGCGCATGCAGTGCGCGAACGCAGGCCAGGCCCGATGCTTCGCCGTTCAGCTTGAGGTCGACCACGGCGTAGCCGGGCGTTCGGCCCGACGTTTCTTCGTTGCCCTCCTGACCATCGCCTTCCACCAGCGCAAGCGCCGAATCGAGGCTCGTCGCGAGCATCACAGCGTAGCCGCGCCGCTCGAACGAGCGGCCGAGCGTCCGGGCGAAGGCGGCATCGTCTTCGATGATGAGCAGCAGGCGTTCAGTTTCCATCTTCATCGTCCTGATCTTCTTCTTCGTCTTCTTCTTCGAGGGTGATCGCTGCCAGGGGCAAGGTGATCGTCACCACGGCACCGCCTTCGGGCCGGTTGCGCGCGACCACGCTGCCACCCAGCGTGCGCGCCACGTTGACGACGAGGAACAGCCCGAGTCCGCCGCCGGTACGTCCCTTGCTCGACTGGTAAGGCTTGCCGAACTGGGCCAGCATTTCTCGCGGGAACCCGGGACCCGCATCGGTGACCGTCAACGTCAACGCTTTGGCGTCGACATCGTGCATCACATCCAGGCCCACGCCATGCGGCGAAGCCTCGATGGCGTTGTCGAGGACGTTGCACACCATCTGCTTCAGGGCCGAGTCCGACACCATCGGCATGTCGGGCGCAAAGAGGTTGCGGTAGACGAAGACGCGGCTGTTGCGCGTGGTGCGCCACTCTTCGGCCAGGTCGTCGAGGAAGGTGCAGATGGTCGTCTTGACGGACGACTCGCCACGCGCTTCGCCGGCCGACAGCAGGATGCCGCTCACGATGGTCTTGCAGCGCTGCACCTGTGCCTGCATTTCGCCGACCTCCTGCAACAGCTCGGCATCGGCGGTGAAAGCCGGCATGCGCCGCCAGTCGCCGAGGATCACGGCCAGCGTGGCCAGCGGCGTCCCGAGTTCGTGCGCCGCACCCGATGCGAGCAGGCCCATGCGCACGATGTGCTCTTCTTCGGTGGCACGCTGGCGCAGGTCTGACAGCCGCGCATCGCGCTCGCGCAAATTGCCGTTGATGCGTGTGATGAAGACCACCAGCAAGCCCGCATTCAGCGCAAAGCAGATCAACATGCCCTGCAGGTACGGACTGGACAGACCGTGGCTCAGGTCGGATGAAAGCGGCAGGGGCCGGCCAAACACCGCAAGGCCGACGAAACACGCAGTGGTGATGCCGACCATCGTGCGGACGGACCACGCATCGAGCAGTACGGCTCCCAGGGTGACCTGCAGCAGGTACAGAAAAACGAAGGGATTGGTGACGCCGCCACTCAGGTAGAGCTGCGCAGTCAGGGCGCCGACATCGACCAGCAGCGAGACGAAGAGTTCGGTCTTGGTGACCGCTCGCGGCACACGCCAGCGCAGCAGGCTCGCAAGGTTGAACGCGGTGAGGCCGGCCAGCACTGCGAGCATGAGGTTAATCGGCAGACTGATGCCGAAGCCGTAGTACACGACTTCGATCGTGACAAGTTGGCCGACCACCGCGATCCAGCGCAACTGGATCAGCTGCTGCATGTTCTTCAAGCCGCTGGCATCGTCGAAACGTCCGGCACCGACAGCTTCCATGGGGCTCGTCATGAGATCAGCCGAGGCGTGGTTTGCGTTCTTCGCGGACGAACCACCAGGCAGCGAGAGCGGTCATCAGCGCCAGCGCAAACCAGGTGAACACGTAGACCAGATGATTGTTATAGAACGCGATCACGGTGAGACCCGCCCTGGGCCATTGAGTGTCAGTCTCTGTCGATGGGGCATCCTCGTCGACGAAAAAGGGTGCTGCATCGGCCACGTTGCGCGCAGTCGCGATGGCTGCCACATCGCGAGAGAACCATCGGTTCGAAGCAGGGTCGTTGTGTCTCAGGAAACCGCCACGGGGTTCGGTCATGCGCAACAGGCCCGTGACATCGACCTCGCCGACGGGCTCGGTGGTCTTGCGCTTTGCACGATCGACTTCGTCCGGCGGCACGAACCCGCGATTGACGAGGATCGCACTGCCATCTGCGCGGCGCAAAGGCGTCAGTACCCAAAAACCGCTTCCGAGTTTGGTACTGGCCTGAACCAAAGTCTCGCGCTCGTACAGAAACTCCCCTCTGAGCTTCACGTGCCTGTACTCGTCATCGGAATTGTTCACTTCCGCCCACTGCGCCATTGCCGGCGGTGAGGTGGCAGGGAGGTGAACACGCTGGTCGACCCGTGCAATCAGATCGAGCTTCCAGGCCAATCGCTCTATCTGCCAGATGCCGAGCGCAATGAATCCGGAAAACACCAGAAACGCGCAACTGGCCAGTGCAATTCGCTTCAAGGCATGTTCTTCATTTCCTGCATGGACGGCGGCATCATGTTGTAGTTCAGGTGGTACATCACCCAGATCGAGCCGCTGAGCGTGATCACGACCAACACCAGCGTGAAGACCAGCGCCAGCAACGACCACCCGCCTTCTGTCTTGGTGCTCATGTGCAGGAAGTAAATCATGTGAACAACGATCTGAACCGCAGCCAATGCAAGGATGACGAATGCCGTGGTGCTCGACTTGTCGAATACCTTGCCCATGACGATCGCGAACGGGATCGCAGTGAGGATGACCGCCAGCACGAATCCGGTCATGTACCCGTTGAATGTGCTGTGCGGACCACCAGCGTCGTCTTCGTGATGTCCGTCGTGCGGTCCGTGAGGTGAAGTTGCTTCGATGTGTGCGCTCATTGCAGGGATCCCATCAGATAGACAAAGGTGAAGACGCCGATCCAGACGACGTCCAGGAAGTGCCAGAACATCGAAAGGCACATCAGTCGCCGACGGTTCTCCAGGATCAGGCCGCTGCGCGATACCTGGACCATGAGCGTCACGAGCCACACGATACCGAAGGCCACGTGCAAGCCGTGCGTGCCGACCAGCGTGAAGAACGACGACAAGAATGCGCTGCGCTGGGGTCCAGCGCCTTCGTGGATAAGGTGCGCAAATTCATACAGCTCCAGGCCGATGAAGGCGGCGCCCAGCAGACCGGTCACCGCGAGCCATGCCAACACCGGTCGCAGTCGCTTGCGCTGCATCTCGAGCATGGCAAAGCCATAGGTGATGGACGACAGCAGCAGCATCGAAGTGTTCAGCGCCACCAGCGGCAGGTCGAACAGGTCTGCACCCGAGGGGCCGGCGGCGTAGTTGCGGCCCAGCACTGCATAGACCGCGAACAGCACGGCAAAGATGAGGCAGTCGCTCATCAGATAGAGCCAGAACCCGAGCAGCGTGCCGTTTTCCGGGTGGACCTCTTCGGCTACGAAAAATCGCAGATTGGCGGGCGTACTGACTTTTTCAGCCATGGTGCCGGGCGGTGGGGAAACAGTGAACTCAGACATGGCTGGCCAGCAGTTGCGTACGTTCGCTTTCGATGCGGAAGACTTCGTCCGCACCGATGTAGAACTCGCGTTTGTAGTTGAAGGTGTGCCCGATGGCGACGACCACGATGGCAAGGAAGGACAGGGCGGCGAGTGGCCACATGTGCCAGATTGCCGCGAAACCGAATACCGCGCTGAGCCCGGCCAGGATGATGCCGGCGCCGGTGTTCTTGGGCATGTGGATGGGAATGAAACCTTGCAACGGCCGCACGTAACCCCTCTTCTTCATGTCTGTCCAGGCGTCGCCGTCATGAACTTGTGGCGTGAAGGCAAAGTTGTATGCCGGTGGTGGTGACGAGGTCGACCATTCGAGCGTACGGCCATCCCACGGGTCGCCGGTGGTGTCACGCAGTTTTTCGCGGTCGCGGAAGGTCACGTAGAACTGGATCAACATCGACAGGATGCCGAGGGCGACAAGGAACGCGCCGAAGGCGGCGATCTGGAACCAGATCTGGAGCGACGGGTCGTCGAAGTGACTCATGCGCCGTGTCACGCCCATCAGGCCCAGCACATAGAGCGGCATGAACGCAAACCAGAAGCCGGTGATCCAGAACCAGAACGACACTCGGCCCCAGAATGGATCGAGTTTGTAGCCGGTCGCCTTGGGGAACCAGTAGTTGATGCCGGCAAACGCACCGAACACCACGCCACCGATGATCACGTTATGGAAGTGGGCCACCAGGAACAGGCTGTTGTGCAACACGAAGTCGGCTGGAGGCACTGCGAGCAGCACCCCGGTCATGCCGCCGATCGTGAAGGTGATCATGAAGCCGATGGTCCACAACATCGGCACCTCGAAGCGGATGCGGCCGCGGTACATGGTGAACAGCCAGTTGAATATCTTCGCCCCGGTCGGGATGGAGATGATCATCGTGGTGATGCCGAAAAACGAGTTGACGCTGGCACCCGAACCCATGGTGAAGAAGTGATGCAACCAGACCAGGTAGGAGAGGATCGTGATGACGATCGTCGCGTACACCATCGAGGCGTAGCCGAACAGGCGCTTACCCGAGAAGGTCGAGACCACTTCGGAGAACACGCCGAACAACGGCAAGATCAGGATGTAGACCTCCGGGTGACCCCAGATCCAGATCAGGTTGACGTACATCATGGCGTTGCCACCGAAGTCATTGGAGAAAAACGCAGTGCCCACGTAGCGGTCGAGCGCCAACAACCCGAGTACCGCGGTCAGCACCGGGAAGGCGGCGACGATCAACACGTTGGTGCAGAGCGCGGTCCAGGTGAAGATGGGCATCTTCATCAGACCCATGCCCGGTGCGCGCATCTTGACGATCGTCGCGATCAGGTTGATGCCCGACAACAACGTGCCTATGCCCGCGACCTGCAATGACCAGATGTAGTAATCGACCCCTACGTCTGGGCTGTAGGCAATCCCCGAGAGCGGTGGATAGGCCAGCCAGCCGGTGCGCGCGAAGCCGCCGAAAAACAGCGACATCATGACCAGCACGGCGCCACTGGCCGTCATCCAGAAACTCAGGTTATTGAGAAACGGGAATGCAACGTCGCGTGCGCCGATTTGCAGCGGCACTGCGAAATTCATCAGACCCGCGATCAGCGGCATGGCGACAAAGAAAATCATGATCACGCCGTGCGCGGTGAAGATCTGGTCGTAGTGATGTGGCGGCAGGTAACCCACCGAATCGCCGAAGGAGACGGCCTGTTGCAAGCGCATCATGATGGCGTCGGAGAAGCCGCGCAGCAGCATCACCAGACCCAGAATGATGTACATGATTCCGATTTTCTTGTGGTCGATGCTGGTGAACCATTCGCGCCAGAGGTAGCCCCATACGCGGAAATAGGTCAGGGCGCCAAGCATCGTTGCGCCGCCGAGTCCGATGGCGATGAAGGTCACCAGCAAGATCGGGTCATGAAAAGGGATCGCGTCCCAAGTAAGGCGGCCGAAGACGAGCTTCGTAATATCTAGATGGTCGAACATCGTGGGTCCGGGTGACGAAAATTAGGCTGCGCAATGTGGCGCAGTGAGGGGCAGTCGGGTTGAAGCAGCTTTGCGGACAGTCGCGCGATGCGGATGCTCGTCAGAGCGGACGGTCCGCGGAAGACAGCGCGATGTCTGCCGGATAGTCGCGGGCGGTGCACATCGCACCGACGTACAGCCGTGCGGGCTTCGGGTCGACGCCGGGTGTCGGGCGCGCTGCAGAAGCACTCGAGGCCAAGTTGACGGCGCCAGGAACGCCGAGGCCACCCCTTGCGTCGATTGCCATCATGTCTTTCATGCACATCTTGTTGTTCTCGACGCAGCGGTTCAGGATGGCTTCGTAGAGCCCGGTTGCCACGGTGGCATACCGACGTACCGGGTCGCGCTCGCTGGGCTGTTCGAGCTGCTTGTAGCCATCGCGGGTCAATTCCGTTTTGTCGGCCTTGGCGGTTTCGACCCACTTGTCGAACTCGGCCGTGCTCATGCCGTGAAACTTGAAGCGCATGCCGGAAAAGCCGGCGCCGCTGTAGTTGGCTGAAAAACCATCGAAGGCACCTGGCTTGTTGATCACCGCGTGCAGCTTGGTCTCCATGCCGGGCATGGCGTAGATTTGCCCAGCCAGTGCAGGAATGAAGAATGAATTCATGACCGACGATGCAGTGATCTTGAAACTAATGGGCCGGTCAACCGGCGCGGCCATCTCGTTCACCATGGCAATTCCTTGTTCGGGGTAGATGAACAGCCACTTCCAGTCGAGTGCCACCACTTCGACGACGAGCGGCTTGACGTCTGCCGGAATGCTTCGCTCGGCGTCCAGCCGCGCCAGGGGGCGGTAGGGGTCGAGCGTGTGAGTGCTGATCCAGGTCAGCGCGCCCAAGGCAATCACGATCAACAGCGGCGCTGCCCAGATGACCAACTCGAGCTGGGTCGAGTGATTCCAGTCAGGGCGGTAATCGGCATGCGCGTTGGCGGCCGATTTTCTGTAGCGCCACGCGAAAACCACCGTCAGCACGATCACCGGAACGATGATGAGCAGCATCAGCAGCGTCGACGTGATGATCAGGTTGCGCTGCTGGACGGCGATGTCGCCCGAAGGGTTCATGGACACCATGTTGCAAGCCGACAGGAGTGCAATGGCGGGTAGGAAAAGTAATCCGCGAAGTTTCTTGAGCTGGGTCATACCGGACAATTTAAAGTGGACTCGGTCTTGATAATTCGCAGAATCTACGCCGATCGGGCTATTCTTGGCATTGGACGTTTTGTCCTATGGCAACTTTCCCCAACCAGTGCGAACCTGTCGCATTCAAGCGAACGAAATCCATCCTTAAACACGAGCAAGAACGATGTCCAGCGTCAGTCAGCAACATAACGATCTTTCGCCACAGGGCATGGAGGAAGACACCCGCCGTGTGACGGCCAACCATTCGGGCATCGCGCCGAGCGAGATCGCGGTCGGAGTGATCATTGGTCGTGCTTCCGAATACTTCGACTTCTTTGTATACGGTATTGCTTCGGTTTTGGTTTTCCCGGCGGTCTTCTTTCCTTTTGCCCAGCGCCTCGAAGGCACGCTGTACTCGTTCGTAGTGTTCTCGTTCGCCTTCATTGCGCGGCCGATCGGAACCATGGCGTTCATGGTCATCCAGAAGCGCTATGGAAGGGGCATCAAGCTGACGGCTGCTTTGTTCCTGCTCGGTTTTTCGACGGCGGGGATGGCCTTCTTGCCAGGCTTCGTGAGCCTCGGTTTTACTTCCATCGTGCTGTTGTCGATTCTGCGGTTTTGCCAAGGCATGGCGTTGGGCGGTTCGTGGGACGGCCTGTCGTCCCTGTTGGCCCTTAACGCGCCGCGCAGCCGTCGCGGTTGGTACGCCATGATTCCGCAGCTCGGTGCGCCCATCGGTTTCATCATCGCCAGCGGACTGTTCCTGTTTTTGTATGCCAACCTTTCGGCGATGGACTTTCTGGATTACGGCTGGCGCTACCCGTTCTATGTGGCGTTTGCGATCAATGTCGTGGCACTCTTTGCCCGGCTGCGGCTCGTAGTGACCAACGAGTACGAGCATCTGCTGAAAGAGAACAAACTGGAGCCGGTGCCGGTCGGTGCGTTGTTGAAGGCGCGCGGCCCCAATCTTTTCATCGGCGCCTTCGCCGCGCTGGCGAGCTATGCGCTCTTCCATTTGGTGACCGTGTTTCCGCTTTCTTGGATGACGTTGTACTCGACCCAAACAGTCGAAGACGTGCTCAAGATCCAGATGTACGGCGCGGTGATCTGCGTTGCGGCTGTCGTCGTTTCCGGTTGGATCGCGGACCGTTACGGGCGCAGAAACACGCTCGGTACGCTCGCCATCCTCATCGGCGCATTCAGTCTGTTCGCGCCCTGGCTGCTCGGTGGCGGTCCGATGTTGCAAGACCTCTTCATCCTGGTCGGCTTCGGGCTCCTCGGCTTGTCCTACGGCCAGGCGGCGGGCGCGGTCACGGCCAACTTCGAGGCGCAATACCGCTACACCGGCGCCGCGCTCACATCCGATCTCGCGTGGCTTATCGGCGCGGCTTTCGCGCCGCTGGTGGCGCTCGGTTTGTCGGCCCGTTTTGGACTGGTCGCCGTCAGCGTGTACCTGCTGTCCGGTGCGATTTGTACGTTGATCGCCCTGCGGGTGAATCGCGCGCTCGAAATCCGGGACTGACAGGGACCTGGTCCCGATGGGTCTGCCTCTCGTGGGCTCATTCGGCCCACGACAGCGGGGGCCGGCCAATAGTGGGATGCTCTGTGCATTCAGAATCGACGTCCATCAAAAACATGTACGGGGGCAGCGTATGGCAGGGTTTCAGGTAGACGAGATCGTGAGCGGCCTGCATCAGGTGCGGCGCAATTGGCGTGAATCTCAACAGCGATCGCAAGAGGGCGGTGAGCGCGAATTGCCGTCGCGCGACGTGATGGCCGAAGTGGTCGAGGCGCTCACGGGCGCGCTCTTTCCGATGCGGCTCGGCCCCACGGATCTTCGGCAGGAGAGCGAAGACTTCTACGTCGCCCACACGCTCGATGCCGCGTTGCATCAACTTCATGCACAGGCGACTCTCGAGTTGCGGCACACGCGGCGTCATTCAGCGGCCGAGTTGGCTGAATTGAGCGCCGATGCGCAAGAGCGGGTCCGCGCCTTTGCGGCCGAGTTGCCCGGCATTCGCACGTTGCTCGACACCGACGTGATGGCGGCCTTTCATGGCGACCCGGCTGCGCGCAGCGTCGACGAGGTCCTGCTGTGCTATCCCGGCGTGCTGGCGATGATCCACTACCGCATGGCGCACCCGCTGTACAAGCTGGGCCTGACCTTGCTGGCACGCATCGTCGCCGAACGCGCGCATGCACAGACCGGGATCGACATTCACCCGGGCGCGCAGATCGGCGCCGGGTTTTTCATCGACCATGGGACGGGTGTCGTGATCGGCGAGACGGCCGTCATCGGCGAACGCGTGCGTCTTTACCAGGCGGTCACCTTGGGGGCCAAACGCTTTCCGACAGATGGCGCAGGGCATCTCAAGAAAGGCTTGCCACGGCATCCGGTGCTCGAGGACGAGGTCGTCATCTACGCCGGCGCGACCATCCTTGGGCGGGTGACGATCGGCAAGGGCGCGACCATCGGTGGCAACGTGTGGGTGACGCAAGACGTCCCACCGGGCTGCAGCTTGACGCAGGCGCAATCCCGAGAAGTTACGCGTGAACCGAACGTCGCGCCTCCCGGACTCGTCACGAGCTGAAACGAAATTTTCGGGGAGATGCGGCGTCGCGGGGGGAGGTTCACAATAACTTCCATGAACGCACACACCGCATCCACCAAGGCCAATCCTTTGTTGGCGCCAGACAGCGCCACCGACCACATTCATGGTTCGAAATCGGCTCGCGTCACGCTGGTCGAGTACGGAGATTTCGAGTGCCCTTCGTGCGGTCAGGCGCATGCCGCGCTGAAGATCATGCTGGCGCATTTCGGGCCGAACCTGCGTTTTGTCTACCGTCATTTTCCGCAGCGCGAGGTGCATTCCCATGCGGAGCTGGCGGCCGAAACGGCCGAAGCGGCCGGCGCACAGGGCAAGTTCTGGCAGATGCACGACCTGCTGTTCGCCCACCAGCAGCACCTCGATGAAAAGCACCTGCACCAGTACGCGAAAGAGTTGGAGCTCGACATACCCCGCTTCGAGAACGAGATGCGCGACCACGTCTACCTGCAGCGTGTTCAGGAGCAGGTGGCTGGTGCGGAGCGGCTGAACGTGCGCGCCACGCCGACTTTTTATGTGAACGGCGTTTTTACCGATGTGTCGTTCGGCCTGGAACATTTGCACCAGGCTATCGACAAGGCACTATCGGGGGCCTGAGCTGTGTCGCGTCATCACATCGGCAGGCCGGACCATTTGCCGGAGCTTCCTGGCCCTTGCTTCGACGCTGCTTCGTCGCTTACCTGGCGGCAGTGGCGGACACCGCAAGGCGACCGCGTTGCGCTTCGTAAGTCTTGAGGTGCACATAGGCCGTGCGCAAAGCGGACGGTGCTGAGACATCTGAATCAGGCCCTGTCCGCGCCCCAACCCTGCTCCCCGTGGCAGCGCGCCCAAGCAAGTCCCCCACGATGTGATCGGCCTCGATCGCGGCGCCGCGCACGATGTCCTTGTACATCGACGCGGTGATGGACGACCCGGCCGTCGTGACCATCGTGCGGCCCCGTTCGATGGCGCCGGCGCGTGGCGCGAAGCCGTTGTGCGCCGCGATGGCGCTGCACTCTTCGAACAACGCCAGCGCCACATCCTGGCCGCCCGCACTCACGATGTCGCCAATGGGTGCACGCATCGAACTCGTGAGGCTCGCCACCGTCGCGATAAAGATCCACTTCTCCCACATCTCCTGCAGGATGTCGGGCGTGGCACGGGCATCGAACTTCGCACCGGCAAACTGCGCTGCGATGGCGTCGACCCTTGTCGATCGTGTGCCGTCGCGCTCGCCGAACGCCAGCACTTGCAGGTCGGCAAGATGCAGCACGGTGCCTTCGTCGTCGAGCGTTGCCGAGATCATGCAAAGGCCGCCAAGCACTCTCTCATCGCCGAAGCGCGATGCCAGCGCATCGATGTGGCGCATGCCGTTGAGCAGCGGCAGGATGACCGTGTCGGGGCCGACCGCGGGCGCGAAAGATTCCATCGTCTCGGCCAGGTCGTAAGCCTTGCAGCCGACGATGACGACGTCGTACGGCGCGTTGATCTCGTCGGCGAGAACATGTGGCGGATTCGGCAGAAGCAGGTTGCCCATGCCGCTTCGAATGACCAATCCGGTCTTCTCTATTTGCGTCGCGCGGCGCGGTCGCAGCAAAAAGGTGACGTCGCGACCGGCCTCGAGCAATCGGCCGCCGAAATAACCGCCGAGTGCGCCGGCACCCACTACGAGAAAACGCATTTGCACTGCTCCAGAATCAGACCATGACGCGGCCAGTGAAGTGGCCATGAAACCGATCGATGATGCGCGCTTCGGTTAATGTTTGCGACTCGTCCAACCAAACCCTGGAGATCCCATGAGCCAAACCAAAATCGGTGTCGTCATCGGCAGTCTGCGCAAGGATTCGATGAACCGCAAGCTGGCACTGGCGCTTGCATACCTTGCCCCTTCCGACTTCACGCTGGAGCATTTGCGCATCGACGATCTGCCGCTCTACAACCAGGACGACGACGGCAACCAAGCCGCGTCGGTGAAGCGGTTGAAGACCGAGATTGCGGCCACGCAAGGGCTGCTCTTCATCACGCCCGAGTACAACCGCTCGATCCCTGGTGTCCTGAAGAACGCGCTGGATCACGCATCGCGACCCTATGGCCAGAGTGCGTGGGGGGGCAAACCGGCGGCCGTGATCGGCATTGCCGGCGGCGCCATCGGGACCGCGCTGGCGCAGCAGCATCTGCGCAATGTGCTGGCCTATCTCGACGTGCCGACATTGGGCCAGCCCGAGGCGTTCATCCAGATGAAAGACGGCATGTTCGACGACAAGGGCCACATCGGCATCGAGCCGACCGAGAAGTTCTTGCAGAACTGGATGGACAAGTTCGCGGCTTGGGTCAAGACGCACAACGGTTGAAGCCACGCGCCGGCGAACTGAGACGCCGGCGCGCCGGAGCGCTCAGGCCGCCAGGGCTTCGCCTTGGACAGCTTCTTCGATCTGCTTTTGCGCTGTCGCGATGGCCGCGGCCTTCACCGCATCGCCCATCGCCAGCCCTTCGGCCCGAACGAACTTGACGTCGCTGATGCCGAAGAAGCCGAAGATCGCCTTGAGGTAAGACTCCTGGTGCTCCAAGGCTTGACCGCCTTCGGTCGTCGAATACACGCCGCCGCGCGAGATCAGCACGAAGACCTTCTTGCCGCCGGCAAGACCGACAGGGCCTTTTTCGCCGTACTTGAAAGTGCGGCCTGGTTGTGCAAGGCGGTCGATCCACGCCTTGAGCTGGGTCGGCACCGTGAAGTTGTAGAGCGGCACGCCAATGACGATGACATCGGATGCCAGAAACTGGCTCACCAGCTTTTCTGACACTGCGTTTTCGCGTGCCTGCGCTTCGGTCGGCTGCGCTTGCACGCCAATCTTGCTGCCAAGCGCGTCGGCGCTGAAATGGTTGGGGGTGTCGACGGCCAGGTCGAGATAGTCGACGGTGGTGTCTGGGTGGGACTTGCGGAATTCAGCGACCGTTTCGGCGCTGAGCTGGCGCGACACGGAGCCGGCGCCCAGGATGCTGGAGTCGATGTGGAGCAGTTTCATGGTCAATCCTTGGTGCGCGATGGTGAGTCGCGTTGTTGTTCAGTCCGCCGACACGGTTTGATCGGCAAGAAGAGAATTCTATTTTTGAGTCGATTGATTGATAAGTAGCCAAAAATGGCTTATATCGTTCTGAAAACAGGACGATGAAATGCAAGACCTCAACGACATGGTGTTCTTTGCCGAGGTGGCTGAGCGCGGTGGTTTCGCGGCGGCCAGCCGGGCGCTCGGCGTGCCCAAGTCGCGTCTCTCGCGACGGGTCGCCGATCTCGAAGCGCAGCTCGGCGTTCAACTGATGCAGCGCAGCACCCGCAGCCTCTCGCTCACGCCCGCGGGAGAGGTGTATTTACGGCACTGTGCCGCCATGCGTGACGCCGCGCAGGCCGCAGCCGAAGCGGTTGCGCAGGTGCAAACCGAGCCGCGAGGCACCGTGCGCATCAGCTGTCCGGTGACCATGGCGCACAGCACCGTCGGCCCGTTGTTGCCAGAATTCTTGAAGCGATATCCGGCGGTTCGCATCGAACTTCGCGTGCTGAATCGGCCTGTCGATCTGGTCGAAGAAGGCGTCGACGTTGCTTTGCGCGTGCGACCCACCATCGAAGACAGCGCAACGCTGGTCGCCAAATCCTTCGGCGTCAGCCGCGGCTTGCTGGTCGCCACGCCCGCGCTTTTGGCGCAGCAAGGTCCAGTGCGCGTGCCGGCCGACCTGAGCCGCCTCGATACCGTGGCGATGTCGGCGGGCGAAGGTCGGGCGCACTGGCATCTCGAAGGACCGAAGGGTGCGGTGTACGACCACGCGCATTCGCCCCGCTATCTGGCTGACGACCTGGCCACGCTGCAGTTCGCGGTGCTCGATGGCGTCGGTGCATCCGTGTTGCCCGACTACATGTGCCGTGCGGCTGTGGTATCGGGTCGCCTCATCGAGGTGCTGCCCGGATGGGGCCCAGCGCCTGCGATCTCGCACGCCGTGTTTCCGGCGCGCCGGGCGTTGGTACCGGCGATTCGGGCGCTGATCGACTTTTTGGCCGAAAACATCAATGGTGACGAGCCGCATGCTCTTTTCGGACATGAACTCATGCGTCGACCTTGACCAGTGCAGCTGCCCTTATGCGAAAAACACCATAAACAAACAAGTAGACAGTCGTTTGTCGAGGGGTCAAAGCTCCGGACAATCGTTGGCTACCGCTGAATCCAGCACCCCAAGGAGCGACCATGGCAACTTTGCGACTCGGCGACACCGCCCCCAATTTCACGCAAGACTCCAGCGAAGGCCCGATCGATTTCTATGACTGGGCCGGCAATTCATGGGTCGTGCTGTTCTCGCATCCTGCGGACTTCACGCCGGTGTGCACGACCGAACTTGGCAAGACCGCGGCGCTCGCCACCGAGTTCGCCAAGCGTGGCGTCAAGCCGATCGCCTTGAGTGTCGACCCTGTCGGCAAGCACAAGGAATGGATCGCCGACATCAACGAGACGCAGAACACGACCGTCAACTTTCCGATACTGGCCGACGCCGATCGCAAGGTGTCCCACCTGTACGACATGATTCATCCGAACGCTTCGGCCACGGCCACCGTGCGCAGCGTGTTCATCATCGACCCCAAGCACGTGGTGCGCACCACCTTCACTTACCCCGCCAGCACCGGGCGCAACTTCGACGAGATCCTGCGCGTCATCGATTCGCTGCAGCTCACCGATGGCTACAAGGTCGCGACGCCGGTGAACTGGAAAGACGGCGACGACGTGGTCATCATCCCGAGCATTCAAGACCCGGCAGAGATCGCCGAGCGCTTTCCGAAGGGTTTCAAGGCGGTCAGGCCTTATCTGCGGCTCACGCCTCAGCCGAACAAATAAACCGCGGCGCACTCTCACGCGTGAAGCAGCCTCGCATCGTTATCGTTCCTGGCTGGCGCGACTCCGGCGCAGGCCATTGGCAGACGCTGTGGCAAGAGCGCATGCCGGGCGCCCAGCGCGTCGTACAGGACGATTGGGTTTCGCCAACGCGCGCAGCCTGGGTCGGTGCTCTGACCAAGCTCGTGCTCGAGGGTGACGAGCCGGTGGTGATTGCAGCGCACAGCCTCGGTTGCATCGCGGTGGCGCACCTGCCGCCCGAAGCCGCCGCGAAGGTGCAGGGCGCTCTGCTGGTGGCGCCGGCTGACCCGGAACGCCGCGCCGTGCTGTATGACTTCGCACCGGTGCCGTATGCGACCTTGCCGTATCGCAGCATCGTGGTGGCGAGCAGCAACGATCCGTTTTGTCCGGTGCGACTGGCTGGCGCGTATGCCCGCGCATGGGGTAGCGAATTCGTCCGGATGCAGAATGCGGGCCATATCAACAGCGACTCCGGGCACGGGCCCTGGGCGCTCGGCCTGGCACTCTTCCAGTCGTTGTATTCAGAAGAACTTTTGGCAATCTCATGACTTTCAGATTCAAGACCTTCGTCGCGACTTTCGCGCTCGCTTCTTCGGTGCTGGCCGCACCGGCCTTCGCCCAGAGCACCACCTTGCTCAACGCTTCTTACGACGTGGCGCGCGAGTTCTACAAGGACTACAACGCGGCCTTCGTCGCGCATTACAAAAAGGTCACCGGCAAGGACGTGAAGATCGACCAGTCGCACGGCGGCTCGAGCGCACAGGCCCGCAGCGTGGCCGATGGCCTCGACGCCGATGTGGTCACGATGAACACCAGCACCGACATCGACTTTCTGGCTGGTGTCGGCGTGGTCGCCAAGGACTGGCCGAAGAAGTTTCCGGACAACGCGTCGCCGACCACGTCGACCATGCTGATCCTGGTGCGCAAAGGCAACCCGAAGGGCATCAAGGACTGGGACGACCTGATCAAGCCGGGCATGCAGGTAGTCATCGTCAACCCCAAAACCGGCGGCAACGGGCGCTATGCCTACCTCGCGGCTTGGGGCTATGTGAAGAAGAAGGGCGGTACCGACGCGCAAGCGGCCGAGTTCGTCGGCAAGCTGTTCAAGAACGCGCCGGTCCTGGCACGCGGCGGCCGCGACGCCACCACCGCTTTCCTGCAACGCAACATCGGCGACGCGCTCATCACCTTCGAATCGGAGGTGATCTCCATCGACCGCGAGTTCGGCGCTGGCAAGGTCGATTCGGTATATCCGTCGATCAGCATCGTTGCCGAGAATCCGGTCGCCGTGGTGGAGCGGACGACGGCCAAGAAGGGCACCGGCGAACTTGCCAAGGCCTACCTCGACTGGCTGTACTCCGACGAGGCGCAGGAGATCGCTGCCAAGCATGCGTTGCGCCCGCGCTCGCAAGCCGTGCTGAAGAAGTACGCCGACACCTTTAAGCCGTTGCAGCTGTTCACGGTGCAGGAACTCTTCGGCAGCCTCGGCGACGCACAGAAAGTGCACTTCAACGACGGCGGCCAGTTCGACAAGCTCTACACGCCCGGCAGCAAGTGACCGCCGTGTCTCCAGCGTTGCCATCTGCGGCAACGCCCCTCGCGCCAGCGACGGCCCGGGGCACTTCCAGAAAGGTGCTGCCGGGCTTTAATTTGACGCTCGGCTACACCGTGATGTATCTCAGCATCATCGTGCTGATCCCGCTGTCGGCACTGGTCTTCAAGACCTTCACGCTCACCTGGGACCAGTTCTGGGTGGCGGTCACTGCGCCGCGCGTCATGGCGTCGTATCGCCTGACTTTCGGTGCGTCGCTGATCGCCGCGCTGGTCAATCTTGTGTTCGGTCTGCTCGTGGCGTGGGTGCTGGTGCGCTACAAGTTTCCGGGCAAGCGAATCGTCGATGCGCTGGTCGACTTGCCCTTCGCACTGCCTACCGCGGTGGCCGGTATTTCGCTGACCGCCTTGCTGGCGGGCAACGGATGGGTCGGACAGTTCCTCGAACCGCACGGCATCAAGCTGGCCTTCACGCCCGCGGGCATCGTGATCGCGCTGATCTTCATCGGCTTGCCTTTCGTGGTGCGCACCGTGCAACCGGTGCTCGAAGACACCGAGAAAGAACTAGAAGAAGCCGCGTCATCGCTGGGTGCAACGCGCCTGCAAACCTTCATGCGGGTGATCCTGCCAGCCATCATGCCGGCGCTGCTCACCGGCTTTGCGATGGCGTTCGCCCGCGCCATCGGCGAGTACGGTTCGGTCATCTTCATCGCCGGCAACATGCCGATGATCTCGGAGATCACCCCGCTCATCATCATCGGCAAGCTGGAGCAATACGACTACGCGGGGGCAACCGCGGTCGCGTTGGTAATGCTGGTGTTGTCGTTCTTGTTGTTGCTGGTCATCAATGGCTTGCAGACGTGGCAGCGCAGGCGCGCCGGAGCGCCGTTGTGAGCGCGCCGGCCAAGGTGATTCGCAGGGCGCAGGCCGGCACGACCGAGTCGCCATGGGTCAAGTGGACATTGATCGCCATTGCGCTGGCGTTCATGTTTCTCTTCCTAGTGTTGCCGCTGGCCGCCGTCGCCACCGAAGCGTTGCGCAAAGGCTTCGGCGCGTATCTCGAAGCGTTGAAAGAGCCGGACGCGTGGAGCGCGATCGAGCTGACGCTCATCGTGGCGGCCATCACGGTGCCGCTGAATCTCGTCTTCGGGGTGGCCGCAGCCTGGGCCATCGCCAAGTTCGAGTTCCGCGGCAAGTCGTTGCTGACGACGCTGGTCGACCTGCCGTTCGCGGTGTCACCGGTCGTTGCGGGGCTGATCTACGTGCTGGTGTTCGGAGCGCAGGGCTGGTTCGGGCCATGGCTGCAAGCGCACGACATCAAGATCATCTTCGCGGTGCCTGGCATCGTGCTGGCGACAGTGTTCGTGACCTTCCCGTTCATCGCGCGCGAACTCGTGCCGCTGATGCAGGCTCAAGGCACCGACGAAGAGCAGGCGGCCATCGTGCTCGGCGCGACCGGCTGGCAGACCTTCTGGCGCGTGACGCTGCCCAACATCAAGTGGGGCCTGCTGTACGGCGTGATCCTCTGCAACGCGCGCGCCATGGGCGAATTCGGCGCGGTGTCGGTGGTTTCGGGCCACATCCGCGGGCAGACCAATACGATGCCGCTGCATGTCGAAGTGCTCTACAACGAGTACCAGTCGGTGGCGGCTTTCGCCGTCGCATCGCTGCTGGCCATCCTCGCGCTGGTCACGCTGGTCATCAAGACGGTGATCGAATGGCGGCACGAGCGCGAGATGAAGGCCATTGCCGAGTTGCCGCCCGAGCGGCCCGCAGCAGGCTGACAAAAAAGAGAAACGCATGAGTATTGAAATCCGCGACATCAGCAAGCGATTCGGTGAATTCCAGGCGCTGCGCAACGTCAACCTCGACGTCGAATCGGGGGAGCTGGTCGCGCTGCTCGGCCCGTCGGGCTGCGGCAAGACCACGTTGTTGCGCATCATCGCGGGCCTGGAAACGGCCGACGCCGGCAGCATCCTCTTTTCAGGCGAAGACACCACCGACGTGCATGTGCGCGAGCGGCAGGTCGGCTTCGTGTTTCAGCATTACGCGCTGTTCCGTCACATGACGGTCTTCGAGAACGTGGCCTTCGGATTGCGCGTCAAGCCGCGCAGCACGCGTCCGGCCGAAGCCAAGATCAAGGAGAAGGTGATGGACCTTCTCAAGCTGGTGCAGCTCGATTGGCTGGCCGACCGCTATCCGTCGCAGTTGTCGGGCGGCCAGCGCCAGCGTATCGCGCTGGCCCGTGCGCTCGCGGTCGAACCCAAGGTGCTGCTGCTCGACGAACCCTTCGGCGCGCTCGACGCCAAGGTGCGCAAGGAGTTGCGGCGCTGGCTGCGCCGCCTGCACGACGAGCTGCACGTGACCAGCATTTTCGTGACGCACGATCAGGAGGAAGCGCTCGAAGTGGCCGATCGCGTGGTGGTCATCAACAAGGGGCAGATCGAGCAGGTCGGCTCGCCGCAGGACGTTTGGGACAAGCCCGCGAGCCCGTTCGTCTACGGCTTTCTCGGTGACGTCAATCTGTTCCATGGCCGCGCCGACCACGGCGAAGTTCAGCTCGACGGCATGCGCTTCGATGCGCCCGAACACAGTGGCGCCCGCGATGCCAAGGCGCTGGCGTATGTCCGGCCGCATGACCTGAGCGTCGCGCGCTACACGCCGGGTGCCGCTGGAATCGTCGCGACGTTGACGCGAGCCATCGTCGTCGGACCGACCGCGCGGCTGGAACTTGAACCCGTCGAATCGAATCCGGATAATCCGGGCTTCGGAACCATCATCGAAGCGCAACTTCCTGCGCAACAGTTCCGGGACTTGGGTTTGCACGAGGGCGACACGGTCGTCGCCACGCCGCGCAAGGCCAAGGTGTTCGTTGAAGAAGACTGGGTTTCCCCTTGATCGATTGGTACTTCGGCGCACCGCGCCGCGCCTATGCGCTGATTTGCCTGGCCTGCGTTGCGATGCTGGCCTTCGGCCTGTACCTGCAGCACGTGGTCGGCCTCGAGCCGTGCCCGATGTGCATCGTGCAGCGATACGCGCTGGTGCTGGTGGCGTTGTTCTCGGCGCTGGCGGCCGCGACGAACAAGAAGGGCGTGCAGGTCGCCGGCGGCCTGTTGATGCTGCTGTCTGCGCTGGCCGGTGGCTACACCGCGGCGCAACAGAGCTGGTTGCAGTGGTATCCGCCCGAAGTGGTTTCTTGCGGCCGCGACTTCTACGGAATGATCGAGACCTTTCCGCTGAAGCGCGCACTGCCGATGATCTTTCGCGGCGGTGGCGATTGCTCGCAGATCGACTGGACCTTTCTGAAGCTGTCGATCGCCAACTGGTCGTTCATCGCGTTCGTGGGCTTCACGGTGCTTGCCCTGATATTGCTGGCCCGCCGCGGCGGGCCGCGTGCTTACAGCGGCAGGGTGTCGAAGGCGGCGTAAGCCGTCGCAAGCCACGCCTTCACGCGCTGGCGTTCCAGCAGGCCCAGCGCGTGCGGGCCTTCGCGGTCGTTGACCGCTTTCCAGAAGCTGCTGTTCTGCGCGTCGATCTTGCGCATGCTCGCATCGTGCAGGCGCGGCATCGCGATGACCAACGCGTTGTGTTGCTGGGCCTTCGACAGCGACTGCGACGCCAGCAACATCCCGAAGTCGCTGCCGCGGCCGTAGTTCTGCACCACGATGTAGTTGGGGCGGTCGCCGAAGGTGTCGATCAGCGTGCCGAGCAGGTCGGTCGAGTCCTTGCCGTCGTCCAGCACATGCCAGAAGTTGACGGTTACACCGATGTCCTTGAAGACATCGAAAAGCGCCGATTCCTTGATCCAGCGTGACAGCGGTGCCAGCGTCTGCGCAGCCAGGTCGACGATCACGTTTTGCTGGGGATTGTGCTCAAAGCCGTTGACGACCGTGTCGAGCCCTTCGAAGCTGTCGACCACCACGGGCGACGCAAAGCCTTCGTAGAAACGGGTGAAGGAACTGTGCGAACGGTCGGTGTCGAAGCCGACGAAGGGACGGCTGTGGTCGATGAAGTACTGCGCGAGCACCCGTGCCGTGACCGACTTGCCGACGCCGCCTTTTTCGCCGCCGATGAAATTGATCGAGCTCATGGGTGTGCCTGGAAAAGTTGGGGTTAGGGGGTGGAGCGAGGCTTTATTTTAGAGGCCGAAGCGACATGGCTTCAGGGCCTGGCCATCGCAAAGAATGGCCCGAGGCTGCCGAGAATCCAGTTCTGGCTGAAGTCGAGCGCGGCACGTCGGTACTTCTCGTCGGCCTGCGCCGCCATCAGGTCGAGTCGCGCCGTCACCTTGGAGAGCTCACGGTCGGCCACCAGGTTGCGACCACGCTCGCTGATCTCGGTGGCAAGCAGCAAAGGCTGGCCGTCCGGACCGGTCTTCGAGCCGAGTAACCACAGCGAAATTTCGATGTTGCGGGCTGCCCGGTAGGCGTTCTCGGCATTGACGCCATCGATCATCGTTTGTTCCCAGGTGTCGCCGTTGGCCTGCTTCAACATGGAGGCCCAGCCAATCACCAACGCCGCCACCCGGTCGCCCGTGTAAGGCTGCGGCGTGGTCTCGAAGCCGAGCCGGATCGCGTCGATGCCTCTTGCGCCTTTCAACTCCGGCAACGGCTTGTCCTGCATCACCGCGTCCCATGTGCGCTGGATGGCGTCGTCGGCGCTCGGCGCCCATTTGCGCCACTCGCGCGGGTTGCGACGGTACAGGCTGAGTTGCACTCGACGGATCGATTGCAGGTTGTCGCGCAGCGCCAGGTTGGCGACGCGATTGGCGCCTGTCTGCATCCACTCCTGTCCGCCGTACGGCTCGGCGCGCTGGGTCGAATTGAAGCTGCTGCAACCGGCCAGAACCAGCGACAACGCCGTGACGGCCAGCATCGCGGGGCGACGCGCTGAAAGGGGTGTCTTTGGGAGTTCTCTCATGGGTGCGCACGTTATCATCGACCTTCCGGGTAGCAGCGCGCAACCTCGCGTTTTTCCTTACAAATCAACACCTTGGCACCCAGGCCAACACGTCGTGCGTCTCAATTCAATCAAGCTTTCAGGCTTCAAGTCGTTCGCTGAACCCACCAACTTTTTGCTGCCCGGCCAACTCGTGGGCGTCGTCGGCCCCAACGGCTGCGGCAAGTCGAACATCATGGATGCGGTGCGCTGGGTGCTCGGCGAATCGCGTGCGTCGGAGTTGCGCGGCGAATCGATGCAGGACGTGATTTTCAACGGCACCACGACCCGCAAGCAGGCCAGCCGTTCGAGCGTCGAGCTGGTGTTCGACAACGCCGACCATCGCGCCGGCGGCCAGTGGGCACAGTTCACAGAGATCGCGGTCAAGCGCGTGCTCACCCGTGACGGCACCAGCAGCTACTACATCAACAACCAGCCGGTGCGCCGGCGCGACGTGCAGGACGTGTTCCTCGGTACCGGGCTCGGACCGCGTGCCTACGCCATCATCGGCCAGGGCACGATCAGCCGGATCATCGAGTCGAAACCCGAAGAGTTGCGCCTGTTCCTCGAAGAAGCTGCCGGTGTATCTAAGTACAAGGAGCGCCGCCGCGAGACCGAGAACCGCCTGGGCGACACGCGAGAAAACCTGACTCGTGTCGAAGACATCCTGCGCGAACTCAATGCCAATCTCGAGCGCCTCGAAAAGCAGGCAGAGGTCGCGGCGCGCTACAACCAGCTGCAGGGCGATGCCACCCGAAAGCAACATCAGCTGTGGTTTTTGAAGCGAACCGAAAGCGAAGCGGACCAAGCCAAGGTCAAGGCCGACGCGGCCAAGGCAGTCAACGATCTCGAGTCGCGCATGGCCGACTTGCGGCACATCGAGGCCGAACTCGAAACCGTTCGGCAAGCGCACTATGCGGCCGGCGACCAGGTCAACCAGGCGCAGGGCAAGCTCTACGAAGCAAGCGGCGAAGTCGGCCGGCTCGAAGGGGAAATCCGCTTCGTTGTCGAAGGCCGCCAGCGTGTCGAGCAGCGGCTCGTTCAACTGCGCGAACAGATCGGGCAATGGGGCACGCGCCGCGCCGATGCGGCGGCCGAAATAGAAACGCTGGCCGACCAGGGTGTGGCGGCCGAGGAGCAGGCCATCACGCTGGCGGCGCAACTGGAAGACCACGACACGCGCCTGCCGGAGCTTGAAGAGGCACAGCAGCGTGCACAGGCCGAAGCCAACGCCCAGCGCGCCACTGTCGTGCAGGTCCAGCAGCAGATTCAGGTGCTGGCCGCAGACCAACGCAACATCGAAGACCAGTCCCGCCAACTGACGCTGCGCAGCGAAAAACTGCGCACCGACAAGAACGCGCTCGCAGCGCCCGACGAGGCGAAGCTGGGCGACCTGCAAGCACAACACGAGAGCGCACAAGAAGCCGCGACCGAAGCCGATGCTCGCTTGCAGGATCTGCAGGACAGCGTACCGCAGCTCGACGACGACCGCCGCACGCGGCAGCAAGCCGTCAACACCGAGGGCGCGCGCCAAGCCGATCTTTCGGCGCGCCTCGAAGCGTTGCGCGCGCTGCAGGAGAAGGTCAAGACCGACGGCAAGCTCGCGCCGTGGCTCGCCAAGCACGGCCTCGACGGCATGCAGGGATTGTGGAGTCGCATCCACATCGAACAGGGTTGGGAAAACGCGCTCGAATCCGCGTTGCGCGAGCGCATGGGCGCGCTTGAAGTCAGCCGGCTCGACATGGTTCGCGCCTTTGGTGCGGATGCGCCGCCGGCCAAGCTGGCCTTCTACAGCCCGCCGTCGGCCGGCGTGCCGCAAGGGCAGGGCACGTTGCCTCGATTGTCCGAGCTGCTGCGCCTCAACGATGCGGGATTGCAGGCCTTGCTGGTCGAATGGCTGCACGGTTGCTACACCGCGCAGAGCTTCGAAGAAGCGCTCGCCTTGCGCGAAAAGCTGCAGCCCGGCGACGTGGTCTACGTGAAGAGCGGCCATTCCGTTTCGCTGCACAGCGTCAGCTTTTATGCGCAGGATTCGGAGCAGGCCGGCTTGCTCGCGCGCCAGCAGGAGATCGAGAACCTGGAGCGGCAGTTGCGCGCCCAGACGCTCATCAACGAAGACGCACGCACCGCTTTGGTCCGGGCCGAAGCCGCCTATGCCGACGCCGCTTCGCGACTGGTCACCGCGCGCCGCGAAGCCGCCGAGACGCAATCGCGCGCACACGAGCTTCAGGTCGAAACGCTGCGCCTGTCGCAACTTGCCGAGCAGACCCGTGCGCGCAGCGAGCAGTTGGCAACCGACCTTGGCGAAGTCGATGCGCAACTCGATGAACTGCAGGAAAAGCGCGTGACGGCCGAGTCGCGCTTCGAGGAACTCGACATGCAGCTGGCCGACAGCCAGGAGCGGCATGCGCAACTCGACGAGTACGTGATAGAGGCGGGCAGGGCGCTCACCGCTGCGCGGGAGCAGCACCGCAGCCTGGAGCGCCAGGCACAAGAAGCCACGTTCTCGCAGCGCACGCTCGAAGCGCGGCGCGGCGAACTCAATCGCGCGATCGAAACGGCTGCGCAGCAGAACGTCGCGCTGGCCGACGAAGAAGAGCGCGCCAGGGCCGAGTTCGGCCGGCTCTCCGATGCGGCGGCGCAGGCCGGCCTGCAGGACGCGCTGTCGCTCAAGCTGGAACGCGAGACATCCCTCGGCGCCACGCGCAGCCAGTACGACGACCTCACGCTCAAGCTGCGCGCCAGCGACGAACGGCGCCTGACGCTCGAACGCGAGCTCGATCCGCTGCGTCAACGTATCACCGAATTCCAGCTGAAGGAACAGGCGGCGCGCCTCGGCTCCGAGCAATATCAGCAGCTGTTGGCCGATGCCGAAGCCGACCTCGATGCCATCGCGCTGTCGATCGAAACCGACAAGGTGCGCATCCCCGGCATGCAGGCCGAAATCGATCGGCTGCATCGCGAAGTCGCTGCCCTCGGCGCGGTCAATCTGGCAGCACTCGACGAGCTGGCGACGGCCAGCGAGCGCAAGATTTTTCTCGATGCGCAATCGGCCGACCTGAACGAAGCCATCGGCACGCTCGAAGATGCGATCCGCAAGATCGATGGCGAGACGCGCGAACTGCTCGGCGGTACGTTCAAGATCGTCAACGAGCACTTCGGCCGCATGTTCCCCGAGCTGTTTGGCGGCGGCAATGCGCGCCTCGTGATGACCGGCGACGAGATTCTGGATGCGGGCGTGCAGGTGCTGGCGCAGCCGCCAGGCAAGAAGAACCAGACCATCCATTTGTTGTCGGGTGGCGAGAAAGCGCTGACAGCGATCGCGCTGGTTTTCGCGATCTTCCAGCTCAACCCGGCGCCGTTCTGCCTTCTGGACGAAGTCGATGCACCGCTCGACGACGCCAACACCGAGCGCTATGCCAAACTCGTTACCGCCATGAGCCGCGAGACCCAGTTCCTTTTCATCAGCCACAACAAGATCGCCATGGAAATGGCCGAGCAACTGATCGGGGTGACCATGCAGGAGCAGGGCGTGTCGCGCATCGTGGCAGTCGATATGGACGCTGCGGTGTCCATGGTCGAAGCGGCTTGAAAGCGAACAGACCATGAGCAGTCTCACGATCGCGCTGGCGATTCTCGGCGGTTTGTTTCTCGCGGCCGTCATAGGCTACGACGCTTGGATGTCGCGCCGCAATTCTCCGAGGCAACCCGACAACGTCGATGGCGAGCCGTACCGCGCGACGATGCCGGCGTCGCTCTCGCCGGAAGACCCGGTGCGCTATGTCGAACCGCATCAGGTGCCGGGCAACGAGCGGCACGAGCCGTTGTTCGACCCCGATCTACCAGCGCCGGCCGCGTTACCGATTCCATCCGCGGACCGCCGCGGAGGGCTCGATCCGCTGATCGACGTCATCGCGCCGGTGTCGCTCGATGGGCTGGCGTCCGGCGATGCCGCTATTGCCGCGATGCCATCGACACGCCGTGCCGGCAGCAAGCCGGTCGCCGTCGAGGGCCTCAACGAACACACTGGCGAATGGGAGCTGCCGGCGCCGGGCCAGCGCTACGGCGCTTTCCAGGTCGGCGTGCAATTGGCCAACCGCACCGGGGCGCTGAACGAGATCGAGTATTCGGAGTTCGTCGTCAAGGCGCAGGCTTTCGCCGACGCGCTCAACGGCGCACCGGAATTTCCGGAAATGCTCGACGAGGTGGCGCGCGCTCGCGAACTCGACCAGTTCGCCAGCGCGCACGACGCCCAACTCGGCTTCGTGCTGCGTGCGCTGCATGCTGCGTGGAGCCCCGGCTACGTGCAGCAGAACGCGGCGCGGCTCGGTTTCGTTGCCGGCATGATTCCCGGGCGCATGGTGTTGCCGACGTCGGAAGTCGGCTTGCCGCCGATCCTCGGCCTGTCATTCGACACGCAAGCCGCCCTGGCCGACGACCCGGCGCAGTCGGCCATTCGCGAACTGACACTGAGCCTCGACGTGCCCCAGGTCGACCGCAGCGAGCGTCCCTTCGAACGCATGCGGGAAGCTGCAGCGACGCTGGCGCGCGAGATGGACGGCGTGGTCACCGATGGCGACGGCCAGCTGCTGCGTGACGACACGATGGACGTGATCGGCGCAGACCTCGAGCAGCTGTACGACACGCTCGAATCGCGCGACTTGGCGGCCGGCACGCCGTTAGCACGCAGGCTGTTCAGCTAAGACCACGGACTTTTTCGAACGACTCCCGGAGACATACGATGACGAAGCGCGATCAGGCCGCAAAAGAGGCCGAACGCGACCCCGCGAATGAAGCCGCAGCGCTGACTGAAAAGCTGCGCCATCATGCGCATCTGTACTACGTGCTGGATGCGCCCGAGCTGCCCGACGCCGAGTACGACAAGCTGTTCCAGCGGCTGCAAGCGATCGAAGCCGAACATCCCGCGTTGCGAACGCCCGATTCGCCAACGCAGCGTGTGGGCGGCAAGGTGCTCGAAGGCTTCGTCAAGATCCGCCATAGCGTGCCGATGCTGTCGATTCGCACCGAGACCGACATCACCTCGACCGGTGCCAGCGCTTTCGATGCGCGCGTGCGGCGCGAACTCGGCCTGGCCGAAGACGCGGCGCAGATCGCTTATGTGTGCGAGCTCAAGTTCGACGGCTTGGCCATCAACCTGCGCTACGAACACGGCGTGCTGGTGCAGGCCGCGACGCGCGGCGACGGCGAAGTGGGCGAAGAGGTCACGCAGAACATCCGCACGGTTCAGCAGATTCCTCTGAGGCTTGCCGGCGAGGCGCCCCCGCCACCGGTGGTCGAAGTGCGAGGCGAGGTCTACATGAAGCGCGCCGATTTCGACGCGCTGAACGACCGCCAGCGCGGGAAGATCGCGGCCGGCCAGAAGAACGAGAAGGTGTTCGTCAATCCGCGCAACGCTGCGGCCGGCGCGGTGCGGCAACTCGATCCTGCCATCGCAGCCGCCCGGCCATTGAGCTTCTTCGCGTACGGCCTGGGTGAGGTCTCGCCACCCGAACAAGGCGGCCCCGATCGCCCGACGCAGTTCGATTGGCTGCAGCAGTTTCATTCGTGGGGATTTCCGGTCGCGACGCAGACGACGCGTGCCAGCGGTGCCGTCGAACTTATCGCCTTTCACGAGAACATCGGACGGCAGCGCGATGCCTTGCCATACGACATCGACGGTGTGGTCTACAAGGTCGACAGCGTCCAGCTGCAGCGGCGGCTGGGCTTTGTATCGCGCGAGCCGCGCTGGGCCGTGGCGCACAAGTACCCGGCACAGGAGCAGTTGACGACGGTGCAGGCGATCGAGATCCAGGTCGGGCGCACCGGCAAGCTCACGCCGGTCGCCAAGCTGGCGCCGGTGTTCGTCGGCGGCGTCACGGTAACCAATGCCACGCTGCACAACGAAGACGAAACGCGGCGCAAGGATGTGCGTGTCGGCGACACGGTGATCGTGCGCCGCGCGGGCGATGTGATTCCGGAAGTCGTGGGACTGGCGCCCGACAGCGCTGCTTTGCCGGACGACCAACGCGGCCCTGTCTTCACCATGCCGCACAAGTGCCCGATCTGCGGCTCCGACGCGGTGCGCGAAGAGGACGAAGTGGACTACCGCTGCACCGGCGGCTTGTTCTGCGCAGCCCAGCGCAAGGAAGCGATATTGCACTTCGCGGCCCGCCGCGCGGTCGAGGTCGAAGGCTTGGGCGACAAGCTGGTCGAGCAGCTGGTCGACGCCAACCTCATCCGTACCTTGCCCGATCTGTACAAGCTCGGTTTCACCACGCTGGTCGGGCTCGATCGCATGGCGGAAAAGTCGGCCAGGAACATCGTCGATGCGCTCGAAAAATCGAAAGAGACGACCTTGCCGCGCTTTTTGTTCGGGCTGGGTGTGCGGCACGTCGGCGAGAGCACCGCGAAGGATCTGGCCAAGCACTTCGGCAAGCTCGACTCGATCATGGACGCCACCGAAGCTGAGCTGCTTGAAGTGAACGATGTCGGCCCGGTGGTCGCACAAAGTTTGCGAACGTTTTTCGACCAACCTCACAACCGCGAAGTGGTCGAGCAGCTTCGCGCTTGTGGCCTGACCTGGAAAGAGGGCGAGCCCGCGCCGCGCATTGCGCTGCCGCTGGCTGGCAAGACCTTTGTCATCACCGGGACCTTGCCGACGCTGAGCCGAGACGAGGCCAAGGACAAGCTCGAAGCCGCAGGCGCCAAAGTGGCGGGCTCGGTGAGCAAGAAGACCGACTACGTCGTGGCAGGCGAAGAAGCGGGGAGCAAGCTCGAGAAGGCGAAGACGCTCGGTGTCGCGGTGATCGACGAAGCGGCGATGCTCGCGCTGTTGACAAGCGCGGCATGACGTTGGCGTTCGAATGACGCGGATGTGAGAGCGCGGATGTTACGGCTGCTTTACGCAGCGTTACCCAGCTTCACAAAACTTGGGTCAACAACGGCGCAGCGCTCGCGTTGGATGATTCTGACCAGGAGAACCCTCATGAAATATCTGCGTTCGATCGCCATGGCTGCAACAGCCGGCACCATGTTGCTTCTCACCGGCTGCGTGGTCGCACCTCCGGGCTATCCCGGCTACCAGGGCTACAACGAATACGGCCAGGCGGTTTATGCCCAGCCGGGCCCCGTGGTCGTTCCGGCGCCGGCCATCTCTATCGGCATCGGGGGCTACTATCGTGGCGGCGGCTACGACCGTGGTTACTACGGCGGCCGAGGCGGGTACTACGGTCATGGCGGCTGGCGCTGACGTCCCGTTTGGTTGATCGCACATGCGAGCATCCGCTGATGGCGTCTGCACAGCCTCACGAAGCACTGTCGCCACCGTCTGGTGCATGAGGAATTCCTGATGAGAACAAGTGTTCGTATTGCAGCTGCCTGGGCTGCGGGTATCGCAGGCGCACTGGCTTTGAGCGGTTGTGCGGTCGCACCGGCCGGCTCCGTGGTGTACACCGACGCGGGCTACCCGGCCTATTCCGCTCCGTACTACGCCGACCCATTTGTCGTCGCGCCGCCGGTGTATCTGGGCCTCTATGGCAACTACGGATATTCCGGCTATTACGGCGGTCGCGGCTACTACGGTGGGCGTCCGGGGTACTGGAACCGTCCCGGCGCGTATGGCCGACCGGGGTATGGTCCAAGGCCAGGCTTCACGCCGCGTCCAGGCTTCGCACCCCGACCCGGTTACGGTGGTGGTGGCCGGCCGGGCTATGGCGGCGGGCGCGGCGGCGGCGGCTTCAGGCGCTGAGCCTCGCGATAATCTCGGCATGGCCACACACGAAATTTTGAAGATGGGCGACCCCCGTTTGCTGCGCATCGCGCTGCCGGTGGACGCATTCGATACCGACGAGTTACACCTGTTGGTGCGCGACATGTTCGAGACCATGCACTCGGTGAGTGGCGCCGGCCTGGCCGCGCCGCAGATCGGCGTCGATCAGCAACTGGTGATCTTCGGCACCGACGCTGTCAATCCACGCTACCCGGACGCGTCGATCGTGCCGCGCACCGTCCTTGTCAATCCCGTCATCACACCGCTCGGCGATGAAGAAGAAGAGGGCTGGGAGGGTTGCCTTTCGGTGCCGGGCTTGCGCGGAGTGGTGCCGCGCTTTGCCAACATCCGCTACACCGGATTCGATCCGTATGGCGACCCAATCGACCGCACCGTGAGCGGCTTTCATGCGCGGGTCGTCCAGCACGAGGTCGACCACTTGCTCGGCAAGCTGTACCCGATGCGCGTGCGCGACTTCTCGCGCTTCGGCTTCACCGAGGTTCTGTTTCCAGGCCTCGATGCAAGCGAAGATGACTGACTCTGCCAGCGCAGGAGACTAGTTGAAACGGCCGGTGCGGCCGCCGAGGCTAAAGCCGCCTGCGCCCAGAAAACCGACCGCTACCGCCGCCGCCAGGAACATGCCTTGCAACTCGAGTTGCCAGCCGCCTTGCTTGCTCAGCGCGCTCAGGTCGCCCATGTGCACCAGGTAGATGGCGAACAACATGTTGAGTGCAATGATCCAGGCGGCGGGCCGGGTGAAGAACCCGATGATGATGAGCGCCGGCGCAATGACTTCGCCGATGTAGACGCCATAAGCCAGCAACGGCGGCAAGCCGTGCGACGTCAGCTGGCTCGAGACGAAACCGACGCCCCCTTTCAGTTTGGCGATGCCATGCAGCAGGATGAGGATCCCAAGGGCAAGGCGGAGGATCAGTTTGCCGGTGTCATCGCTTCGGGTCATTGGGTTTCTCCGTTATCAGGTTGAGGTGCGAGGATGTTAATGAACTGTGGGGCGCATCCTGCGTACACTGCCAAAAATCGTTCTACGCACTTTTAGGCACTGAATCACAACACCATGAAAAGCATTCGTCCGACGCTCGTACCGGCTGCCGCTGCAGCCCTTTCCATCCTTGCGCTTGGCGCTTCGGTGTCGGCTTTTGCCGGCAAGACGCTCGATGCGGTCAAGCAGCGCGGCACCGTCAAATGCGGCGTCACCAACGGCGTCGCCGGTTTCTCCGCACCGGACACGCAAGGCAACTGGTCGGGCCTCGACGTCGACAGCTGCCGCGCCATTGCGGCGGCGGTGCTGGGTGATCCCAAGAAGGTCGACTTCGTGCCGCTCAATTCGCAACAGCGCTTTTCCGCCCTGCAGGCCGGCGAGGTCGACATCCTGGCGCGCAACACGACATGGAACCTGACGCGCGATGCCTCGCTCGGCTTCAACTTCACGACGATCAATTACTACGACGGGCAGGGCTTCCTGGTGCCGAAGAAGATCAAGGTGACGAGCGCCAAGCAACTCAAGGGGGCGACCATCTGCACGCAGTCGGGCACCACCAACGAGAAGAACGTGTCGGACTGGTTCAAGGCGCAGAACATCCCGATCAAGACCGTCGTGTTCGAAAGCTTCGAGGCCTCGTTCAAGGCCTTCTTCGCAGGCCGTTGCCAGGCCTTCACGACCGATGCCTCGGCCCTTGCCGGCCTGCGAAACAAGGAGGCGCCCAATGCCGACGACTACCTGATCCTGCCGGAACTGATCTCCAAGGAACCGCTCGCGCCACTGGTGCGCCGTGGCGACGACGAGTGGTTCGCCATCGCCAAGTGGGTGCCCAACGCGCTCATCGAGGCGGAGGAGGTCGGCATCACGCAGGCCAACATCGACACGCTCAAGACCGACAGCAAAGACCCGGCGCAACAACGGCTGCTCGGCACCAGCGACGACCTCGGCAAGCTGCTCGGGCTCGACAAGGACTGGTCGTACCGCGCGATCAAGGCGGTCGGCAATTACGGTGAAATCTTCGAACGCAACGTCGGACCGAAGTCGGTGTTGAAGCTGCCGCGCGGCGTCAACAACCTGTGGAGCAAGGGCGGCCTGATGTACGCCCCTCCTGTCCGGTGAAGGGGGCGGCGTCCGGCCGCTGGATCGCCTGGGTCGTTCAGGCCCTGCTGCTCGCCGCCATCGCGGGCGGTGCCGTCTGGCTGGTGTTGCATGCGCTGGGCGTTTTGCGCGCACGCGGCGTGCAGTCGGGCTTCGATTTTCTGCTTGACCCGGCCGGCTTCGGCATTGGTGAGGGCTGGCTCGATTTCGAGGCGGGGCAACCCTACTGGCGCGCTTTTCTGGCGGGCCTGATCAACACGCTGCGCGCCGCGGTGCCGGCCTCGATCCTGGCCGTCGTGTTCGGCACGTTGATCGGCATCGGCCGGCTCGCGCCGCACGTGCTGGTGCGCGGCATCTGCGGCGCGTACGTGCAGACGCTGCGCAACATCCCGCTCCTCGTACAGATGCTGATGCTGTACTTCGCACTCACGCAGCTGCTGCCCGATTCGACCGAAGCCATCGAGCTGGTGCGCGGCGTGTGGCTCAGCAAGGACGGCCTGACGATCCCGTGGCCGGTGCGCGAGGCCGGCGCCTGGTGGCCGTCGCATTTCGACTGGCCCGAGCGCAGCAGTTTCAACGTGACTGGCGGTGCGGCACTTAGCCCGGAATACCTCACGGTGGTGATCGGGCTCGCGGCGTACACGGCCGCGTTCGTCGCGGAGATCGTGCGGGCCGGCATCGGTTCGGTCTCACAAGGTCAGAAGCTCGCTGCGCAGGCGCTCGGCCTCACGCCGCTGCAGCAGCTGCGCATCGTCGTACTGCCGCAGGCGCTGCGGGTGATCGTGCCGTCGCTCACAAACCAATTGCTGAGCCTCACGAAGAACTCGTCGCTGGCGGTGGCGGTCGGCTATCCGGAGCTGATGTCGATCGCCAACACATCCTTCAACTCGACCGGCCGCACCTTCGAATGCATCGCCATCATCATGGCGGTCTACCTGGCGTTGTCGTTGTCGATCTCGGGCGCGATGAATTTTTACAATGCGCGGGTTGCGTTGCGGGGGTGGCAATGAACGACCGGATCGCCTGGCGCAGCGAACTGTTCGGCTCGCCGGTGCGAAGCGTGTTCACGGTCGTGCTGCTGGCGTTGTTCGCATGGGTCGGCGTATACGTGTTCGACTGGGCCGTGTTGCACGCGGTGTTCCGACCCGACGCCGAGGCCTGTCGAGCGGCCGGCCATCACGGTGCCTGCTGGGGCGTGATCGCCGAAAAATGGCGCCCCATTCTGTTCGGCCGCTATCCGTACGAAGACCAATGGCGTCCCGCTGTCGCCGTTGCCGTGCTGACCACGACGACGCTGCTGAGTGCCTGGCCGCGCAGCTGGCGCGTCTGGCTGCTGCCGCTGTGGGTCGTCACGCTGGTGGTTTTCGTGGTGCTGATGCGCGGTGGCTGGCTCGGCCTTGTCTACGTGCCGACCAGCCGTTGGGGTGGCCTTCCGCTGACCATCAGCCTGGCGGTGGTCAGTCTGGCGCTGGCATTTCCGCTGGCGTTGCTGCTGGCTTTGGGGCGCCGCTCCCAATGGCCGGTGGTGCGTACGCTGAGCGCCACGTACATCGAACTGGTGCGCGGCGTGCCGTTGATCTCGGTGCTGTTCATGGCGTCGTTTTTGCTGCCGCTGCTGTGGCCTGCTGGATGGCAGCTCGACGTGCTGGTTCGGGTGCTGGCTGGCCTGGCGTTGTTCGTCGCCGCCTACCTGGCGGAGATCATCCGTGGCGGACTTCAGGCGGTGCCGCGCGGGCAGACCGACGTGGCGATGGCGCTGGGCTTCGGCCGCTGGCCGGTGCAGCGCGACATCATCCTGCCGCAAGCGCTGCGGCTGGTCGTTCCTGCCCTGACCAACAGCGTGGTCGGCACGTTGAAAGACACCTCGCTCGTGACCATCGTCGGCTTGTTCGAACTGACCGGCGCGCTGGGCCTGGCGCTCGGCGGTGATACGACCTGGCGGCCGTTCTACCTCGAAGGCTACCTGTTCCTTGCCGCGGTCTACTGGGTGCTGTGCTTCAGCCTGTCGCGCTACAGCGCGTGGCTGGAGCGCCGGCTGTCAACGGGGCGCGACTGACGCGCCAGGCGCAGTGTCTGCTCGACGTCCGATTCGATCCGTTCAGTCGCCCAGCGCCTGGTCCACCACCGTCTGCGCCTCACCCAGAATCCGCTGCAAATGCGCTTCACCCAGGAAGCTCTCGCCGTAGATCTTGTAGATGTTCTCGGTGCCCGAAGGCCGTGCCGCGAACCAGCCGTTCTCGGTCATGACCTTGACGCCGCCCAACGCTGCGCCGTTGCCCGGTGCGTTGCTCAAGACGTTCACGACTTTTTCCCCGGCCAGTTGCGTGGAGGTGATCTGCGCTGGCGACAACGTCGACAGGCGCTTCTTTTGCGCCGGCGTGGCGGCCGCATCGACTCGATCAGACACCGGCTTGCCGAGCGCGGCGGTCAACTCGGCATAGCGCTCGCCCGGGTCGCGCCCGGTCTGCGCCTTGATCTCGCCAGAGAGCAGGGCGGCGATGAGTCCGTCCTTGTCGGTCGTCCAGACCGCGCCATCGCGACGCAGAAAGGTCGCGCCGGCGCTCTCTTCGCCGCCAAAGCCGAGCGAACCGTCGACCAGTCCGTCGACGAACCACTTGAAGCCGACCGGCACCTCGTACACCTTGCGGCCCACGCTGGCAGCCACGCGGTCGATCATGCTGCTGCTGACCAGCGTCTTGCCGACGGACGCCGATGCCGACCAGTGCGGGCGGTGGGTGAAGAGGTAATCGACCATCACCGCCAGGTAACTGTTCGGCTGCATCAGGCCCGACGTGCGCGTGACGATGCCGTGACGGTCGTGGTCGGTGTCGCAGGCGAAGATGATCGGAAAGCGCTCCTTGTGTTCCACCAGGCTGTGCATCGCGTAGGGCGACGACGGATCCATGCGGATGCGCCCGTCCCAGTCGAGCGACATGAAGCGAAACCGCGGGTCGACCTCAGGGTTGAGCACTGTCAGCTTGAGCTTGTAGCGCGCGCCGATGGCCGCCCAGTAGTTGACGCCGGCACCGCCGAGCGGGTCGACGCCCATCTCGACTTCGGCACCGCGGATGGCGTCCATGTCGATCACGCTGGCGAGGTCTTCGACGTAATTGTTGAGGAAGTCGTGGCGATGCGTGGTCGATGCTTTAAGCGCCTGCGCCAGCGGCATCCGCTTCACGCCGGCAAGTCCGTTGGCCAGCATCGCGTTGGCTGCAGCCTCGACCGCCGACGTGATGTCGGTGCCGGCCGGTCCCCCGTTCGGCGGGTTGTATTTGAAGCCGCCACTCTCGGGCGGATTGTGCGAGGGCGAGACCACGATACCGTCGGCCAGCCCGCTGCCCGGGCCGATTTTTCGACCGCGGTTGTACACCAGGATGGCGTGCGACACGGCCGGCGTCGGCGTGTACTCGTCGTCTTTCGACAGCATCAGCTCGACGCCATTCGCGGCCAGCACTTCCACCGCACTGGCGAACGCCGGCGTCGACAGCGCATGCGTGTCGATGCCCAGAAACAAAGGGCCGTCGATGCCCTTTTGCTTCCGAAAGTCGCAGATGGCCTGCGTGATCGCCAGCACATGCCACTCGTTGAACGAGTCGTCGAAAGACGAGCCGCGATGGCCCGAAGTACCGAAGGCGACGCGCTGCGCCGCCACCGACGCATCGGGCCGGCCGCTGTAGTAGGCCGAGACGAGCCGCGGCACATTGACCAGCGAAGCGTACGGTGCCGGCTGGCCGGCGAGGGGGCTGATGTTCTGGCTCATGTCATGTCTCCGGTCATGTCTCCGGCAAAGCCGGCCACTGGTAGTCGACGAGATCGCCGATGCGCTCGACGGTGATGTCGGCAGGCGCATAGGCGGCAAGGGCTTGCGTGTCGAGCGCGTAATGGCCCTGGCGCACGAAAACGGTGGTCAGGCGCGCACCCCAAACGGCCTTCATGGCCGACAGGATGCGCAGCTTGTCGTCGATCATCACGTAGTGCCGGGCAGGGTAGGCCGCGGAGATGGCGTCCAGCATCTGCTCTTTGTGCACGTAGATCAGGACGCGGCCTTCGACGGCGTCCCAGAGCGCAGCCTGTTGCACTTTGCGCGGTTGAAAGACGACATCGCCGTCCGACACGATGGCGACGGGGCCACGTTGCCGAAGCGCCTTCAGCGCATCCAGTGCGCCCGGATACACACGGTCGGCGAACGGGTAGTCGATCAGGTAGCCGGACATCAGCAGCAAGCGCGAGTCCTTCATGCCACGCAGGCTCTCGTCGTTGCGATAGTGCTGCAGCGCGCCGAGGTAATCGACGTAGCCAAGCTCGGTCCGCAGCGTTTCCAGCGTTTCCCAGTAACGATCGGCGCTGGCCATGCCGAAGGCCTCTTCGAGATGTTGCCGCAGGTCGGCAATGATCCGGTCGTTGTCGAGCAGCGTGTTGTCGACATCGATGAGGTAGACGGTGTCGGTGGGCTCGGTCATTGAAAAAACTCCGGAATGTTCGGTGGCTGATCAGGGCGCGAGCGCTTCGAGCAACTCGGTCTGGATGGCCAGCTGGGCGCGCTGGCCCTGCAGCTCGGGGCCGCTGATCAAAAAGCTGTCTTCCACCCGCTCGCCCAGGGTCGTAACCTTGGCGAGTTGCAGATTCAGGTGATGGTGCGCCAGCACCCGTGCCACCGAATACAACAGGCCTGCACGGTCACTCGCCGAGATGTTGAGAACCCAGCGCTGCGCCTTGTCGTCCGGCACCAGGCTGATGCGCGGGTTGATTGGAAAGCTGCGCACGCGGCGCGACACGCGGCCCTTGCTCGGCGCGGGCAGCGGTCCGGTTTCTTCGAGCGCCTTGGCAAGGCCGGTCTCGACCATGCTCATCAGGTCGCGGTAGTGCTCCGGCGCGAAGGCGGTCACGATCTGGAAGGTGTCGAGCGCGTAGCCGTTGCTCGTGGTGTGGACCTTGGCGTCGATGATGCTGAACGACGACTGGTCGAAGTAGCCGCAGATGCGCACGAACAGATCGGGCTGGTCGGGCGTGTACACGACCACCTGCAGTCCCTCGCCGATGGGCGACAGCCGAGCCCGCACGATGGGCTGCGTCGACGGATCGATCGGCACCCCGCGCATCGGCACGTGACGCGACAGCTGCTTGGCATGCCAGGCAATTTCCGACGCGTCGTGCCGCATGAAGTAGCCGACATCGAGCGTCTCCCACAGTGCCTTGTGCGACTCGAAACGCTCCGCATACAAAGCCAGTTGCACCAGGGCGTCGTGCTTGCGCGCTTCGATCTCGGCACCCGCATCCGGCATGTGGCCGCCGAGCGTACGCAGCGTGGCGCGGTACAGGTCTTCGAGCAGCTTGCCTTTCCACGCGTTCCAGACACGCGGCGAGGTGCCGCGGATGTCGGCGATGGTCAGCAGGTAGAGGCCGGTCAGGTAACGCTCGCTGCCGACACGCTTGGCGAAAGCGCCGATCACTTCCGCGTCGCTCAGGTCCTGCTTTTGCGCAACCGTGCTCATGGTCAGGTGCTCGGTCACCAGAAATTCGATGAGCTTCGTGTCTTCGCGGCCGATGTCGTGCTGCTGGCAAAAACGCCGCACGTCACGCGCACCGAGCGTGGAGTGATCGCCGCCGCGGCCCTTGGCGATGTCGTGGTACAGGGCCGCCACATAGAGCACCCACGGCTTGTCCCAGCCGGCCGCGAGCTGCGAACAAAACGGGTACTCGTGCGCGTGCTCGGCCACGAAAAAACGCCTTACGTTGCGCAGCACCATGAGGATGTGCTGATCGACCGTGTAGACGTGGAACAGGTCGTGCTGCATCTGCCCGACGATGCTCCGGAACACGCGCAGGTAGCGGCCCAGCACCGACGTCTGGTTCATCAGCCGCATCGCGTGCGTGATGCCGCGCGGTTCCAGCAGCATGCGCATGAAGGTGATGTGATTCACCCGGTCGTTGCGAAACTTGCTGTCCATGACGCGGCGCGCGTTGTACAGCGCCCGCAGCGTGCGCGGCGACAGGCCGTTCACTCCGATGGTCTTCTGATACAGCAGGAACGTTTCGAGAATCGCGTGCGGATCGCGCTGGTACAGGTCGTCGCTGGCGATCTCGATCAACCCGCCTTTCTCGAAGAAGCGGTCGTTGATACGGGTTGGCTGATCGGCCTGCGGCTGCAGTCGCTCGGCGATGTTGAGCAGCATGATCTGGTTCAGCTGCGTCACCGCCTTGGCCGCCCAGTAATAGCGCCGCATCAGCGCCTCGCTGGCCTTGCGCTGCGAAATGCCCTCGTAGCCGAAGGTGGCTGCCACGGCCGTCTGCAAGTCGAACACCAGCCGGTCTTCGCGCCGGTTGGCGATCACGTGAAGGCGCGCGCGAATCAGGCTGAGCAGCGCCTCGTTGCGCTTGATCTGCTGAACTTCGAAAACGGTCGCCAAGCCGCTTTTGGCGAGGTCGTCCCAGCGACTGCCGAAGCCTGCCGCCTTGGTCATCCACAGAATGGTCTGCAGGTCGCGCAGCCCTCCCGGCGATTCCTTGCAGTTGGGTTCCAGCGCGTAGGGCGTGTTGTCGTACTTTTGATGCCGATGCCGCATTTCTTGCGACTTGGCAGCGAAGAAAGCCTGTGGGTCGATGGCCGCCGTGAAGCGTTTGCGAAAGCTGGTGTAGAGCTTCTTGTCGCCGGCGATCAGCCGCGATTCGAGCAGCGACGTCTGCACCGTGACGTCTTTTTCGGCCTCACCCAAGCATTCGTCGATGGTGCGAACGCTCGACCCGATCTCGAGACCGGCATCCCAGCAGCGGCCGATAAAAGCCTCGATGCGGCCGGGGTCGATGGAGTCGGCATGGCTGGCCGGCAGCAACAACAGCACATCGACATCGGAATACGGAAAGAGCTCGCCGCGACCGAAACCGCCGACGGCTGCCAGCACCAGCTCATTGCCGAAATCAGCGTCTTGCCAGAGCATGCGCAGCGTCTCGTCGGCCAATGCCGACAGCTGGCGCAACACACCGTGCACGCTGCGAGTCGGTGCGCGGGCAAAGCGCAGCGTGTCGAACAGGGCGAGCTTGTCTGCGCGATACGACTCGCGCAGCATCCCCACGTCGATGTTCGGAGCTTCGATCACACCATGTCGGTCGAACGGGCTGTCATCGATCAGGTTTTGGTGGCGGTGACGAACGAAGGCGGCGGCGGGCTGCCGGCCGACAGGGTCAGCACCTCGTAGCCGGTTTCGGTCACCAGCACCGAATGCTCCCACTGCGCCGACAACGAATGATCGCGCGTGACGATGGTCCAGCCGTCGTACTGGCCGGCCTTCGCGTCTTCCTTGATGTCGCGCTTGCCGGCGTTGATCATCGGCTCGATGGTGAAGATCATGCCGGGCTTGAGTTCCTCCATGGTGCCGGGGCGGCCATAGTGCAGCACCTGCGGTTCTTCATGAAAGTTCCGGCCGACGCCGTGTCCGCAAAACTCGCGGACGATCGAGAAACCATGCCCTTCAGCGAACTTCTGAATGGCGTGCCCGACGTCTCCCAAATGCGCGCCGGGACGCACCTGCAGGATGCCGTGCCACATCGCGTCGTAGGTGATGGCGCACAGGCGCTTGGCCGCGATCGACGCGTCGCCGATCACGAACATCCGGCTGTTGTCACCGAACCAACCGTCCTTGACGACGGTAACGTCGATGTTCATGACGTCGCCCTTCTTGAGGGGCTTGTCGTTCGGGATGCCGTGGCAGACCACGTGATTGACCGAGGTACACAGCGATTTAGGGAAGGGCACGCTGCTGGCGCCCATGTAGCCGACTGTCGCGGAGGTGGTGCCTTGCTCGACCATGTACTCGGCCGCCAGGCGGTCGATTTCATTGGTCGTGATGCCGGGCTGAATGAAGGGCGTGAGGTAGTCCAGCACCTCGGAGCCCAGCCTGCCGGCCACGCGCATCGCGGCAATGCCTTCGGCGTTGTTGTAGGTAATGCTCATGCCTGAATTATCCCATCGGCCCCCCGTTAAACTTGAAGGCTCATGCGGATGGCCCCAGTCAGCGGCCATCCGGTCTGAAGTTCTTCTTTGTTCTTCCTTTTCTCCGGTCGGTCTCCCGGCCCAGGCCATCATCGTGACGCAGTCCGTTCCCACCGCCACTTCTTTAGTGACTCCTGTCGTGACCTTGTTCGAGGGCGGGACCGCACTCAGTGACTTTCGAGCGCGCCAGTTGCTGCCCCGGCTGCAGGTCATCGAGCCGAAGATCGACGGGCTTGCCGCGCGATTCGTGCACCTGGTCGTCACCGACACCGCGCCGACGGCCGCGGAGCGCGAGCATCTGGCCGCATTGCTGACCTACGGCGAGCCCTTCCTGGCGCCGAAAAGTTCCACCACGCTGGTCGTCACCCCGCGGCTCGGTACGGTCTCGCCGTGGGCTTCGAAAGCGACCGACATCGCGCATAACTGCGGGCTCGCCCTACGCCGCGTCGAGCGCGTCACGCAATACCACTTGAGTTTGAAATCACCCCTCATCGGCAAGGCGCCGGTGCTCGGCGACGAAAAGCTGGTGGCGGTCGCCGCGCTGCTGCACGACCGCATGACCGAGTCGGTGCAGCCAGGCGTCGAAGGTGCGGCCGCACTGTTCGCGGAACTGCCGGCGCAGCCAATGGTGCAGGTCGACGTGCTGGTCGGGGGCAGGGCGGCACTGGCCGCAGCCAACACGACCTTCGGCCTGGCGCTGGCCGACGACGAAATCGACTACCTGGTCGACGCCTTCACCAAGCTCGGGCGCAACCCGAGCGACGTCGAGCTGATGATGTTCGCGCAGGCCAACAGCGAGCACTGCCGCCACAAGATCTTCAATGCCGACTTCACCATCGACGGCAAGGCGCAGCCTCAAAGCCTGTTCTCGATGATTCGCCACACGGAGAAGCAGAACCCTCAGCACACGGTGGTGGCGTATTCAGACAACGCCTCGGTGATGGAAGGCTCGCACATCGAGCGCTTCATGGCCGACGCTTCCGGTAGCTACCAGAAGGACGACGCACTGCACCACGTGCTGATGAAGGTCGAGACCCACAACCATCCGACCGCCATTTCGCCATTTCCGGGCGCATCGACAGGTGCGGGCGGTGAAATCCGCGACGAGGGCGCGACCGGCCGCGGCTCCAAGCCCAAGGCCGGCCTGACCGGTTTTACCGTGTCGACGCTGTGGCCCGACGCCGCCGCCCAGTATGGCAAGCCGGAGCACATCGCGAGCCCGCTGCAGATCATGACGGAGGGTCCGCTGGGCGGCGCCGCGTTCAATAACGAATTCGGCCGGCCCAATCTGCTCGGCTACTTCCGTGAGTACGAGCAGCCGATCACCAGCGACGTCGACACGGTGCAACGGGGTTATCACAAGCCGATCATGATCGCCGGCGGCCTGGGGAGCATCGACGCCATCCAGACCAAGAAAATCCAGTTTCCGGCCGGCTCTCTGTTGATCCAGCTGGGTGGTCCGGGCATGCGCATCGGCATGGGCGGCAGCGCCGCGAGCTCGATGGCGACTGGCGCCAACGCGGCCCAACTCGACTTCGACTCCGTGCAGCGCGGCAATCCGGAGATCGAGCGGCGCGCGCAGGAGGTCATCAACCATTGCTGGCAGCAGGGCGCGGCCAATCCGATCCTGGCGATTCACGACGTCGGCGCCGGCGGCCTGAGCAATGCATTTCCTGAACTGACCAACGATGCCGGCCGCGGCGCTCGCTTCGACCTGCGTGCGGTACCGCTCGAAGAGTCCGGCATGGCGCCTAAAGAAATCTGGTGCAACGAAAGCCAGGAGCGCTACGTGCTGGCGATTGCCTCGGAATCGCTGGAGGTCTTCAAGGCGTTTTGTGAACGGGAAAGGTGTCCGTTTTCGGTCGTGGGCGTGGCGACCGAGTCGCGGCAGCTGATCGTGGCCGATGAAAGCGCAGCAACCGAGCCGGTCGACATGCCTATGGATGTCCTCCTTGGCAAGCCCCCCAAAATGCACCGCGACGTCAAGTCCGTCCCCCGCCGATTCAAGCCGCTCGAACTTACCGGCGTCGACCTGCAAAAGGCCGCGATCGACGTGCTCTCGCACCCGACCGTAGCCTCGAAGCGCTTCCTCATCACCATCGGCGATCGTACCGTAGGTGGCCTCACGCACCGCGACCAGATGGTCGGTCCGTGGCAGGTGCCGGTGGCCGACTGCGCCGTCACGCTGGCCGACTACAAGGGCTTCGCGGGCGAGGCGATGAGCATGGGCGAGCGCACGCCGCTGGCCGTATACGACGCGCCGGCTTCTGGCCGCATGGCAGTCGGCGAGGCGATCACGAATCTGCTGGCGGCGCCGATCGAGTTGTCGCGCGTCAAGCTGTCTGCCAACTGGATGGCGGCGTGCGGTGAGCCTGGCGAAGACGCGGCGCTGTACGAAACCGTGAAAGCGGTGGGTCTGGAGCTGTGCCCGGCGCTCGGCGTGTCGATTCCGGTCGGCAAGGATTCGCTGTCGATGCGCACGCAGTGGACCGAACCACAAGGCCCCTCCGGTGACGGCGGCGCGAAGAAAAAGGTCACCTCGCCGGTGAGCCTGATCGTCACCGCCTTCGCCACGCTGACCGACGTGCGCGGCACGCTGACGCCGCAGCTCGATGCCACCGAACTCGACACGACGCTGGTGCTGATCGACCTCGGGCGCGGCCAACACCGCATGGCCGGCAGCATCCTTTCGCAGACGCTCGGCCAGAGCGGCGACGTGGTGCCCGACCTCGACGATCCGGCGCAACTGGTCGCACTGGTCAACGCGGTGAACGCCTTGCGTGCCGACGGCAAGATCCTGGCGATGCACGATCGCAGCGATGGCGGGCTGTTCGCTGCCGCCTGCGAGATGGCGTTCGCAGGGCATGTGGGCGTGTCGCTCAACGTCGACATGCTGGTTACCGAAGGCGATGGCATTTCGGACAGCCGTATGGAGACGGGTGACGCGAAGAACTGGGCGACGCAAGTGAGCGCACGGCGCGAGGAGCTGACGCTCAAAGCGCTCTTCAACGAAGAGCTCGGCATGTTGCTGCAAGTGCGCACCGCCGATCGCAACGACGTCATGCAGTTGTTGCGCACGCACGGGCTCAGTGCCCACAGCCACTTCGTCGGCAAGACGCGGCCAGCCGCTGCGCCGATGGACAGCGGCAAAGGCAAGGTCGAAGTCTGGCGCGATGCCAAATCGGTCTTCAGCGCCAGCCTGCACGACTTGCACCAGGTCTGGGATGCCGTCAGCTGGAAGATCGCCCGCGAGCGCGACAATCCCGCCTGCGCCGACGCAGAACACGCGTCAGCCGGTGATCCCCAAGACCCCGGCCTGCACCTCGAGTTACCCGCTCCCCCGGCGGGAGAGGGTTGGGGCGGGGGCGACAGCTCCGCGGCCTATTTGAAGACTCGCCCCAAAGTCGCCATCCTCCGCGAGCAAGGCGTCAACTCGCACGTCGAGATGGCCTACGCTTTCACCGAAGCCGGCTTCGAGGCGTTCGACATCCACATGACCGACCTGCAGACCGGCCGTGCCGACCTGGCGGACTTCAAGGGTGTGGTCGCGTGTGGTGGATTCAGCTACGGCGACACGCTGGGTGCAGGCATCGGCTGGGCGCGCAGCATCACCTTCAACCCGAAGCTCTCGGCGCAGTTCCAGTCGTTCTTCAGCCGTACCGACACTTTCGGACTCGGTGTGTGCAATGGCTGCCAGATGTTCGCCGAGCTGGCCGACATCATTCCCGGTGCCGAAGCCTGGCCGCGCTTCACGACGAACCAGAGCGAACGCTTTGAGGCGCGCCTGTCGATGGTCGAAGTGCTCGAATCGCCGAGCCTGTTTTTTGCCGGCATGGCGGGGGCCAAGCTGCCGATCGTGGTTTCGCATGGCGAGGGCTATGCCAACTTCAAGCACCGCGGCGACGCAGCGAAAGCCATCGCATCGATGCGCTTTGTCGACAACCACGGCCAGCCGACCGAGCAGTACCCGTCCAACCCGAACGGCAGCGCCGGCGGATTGACGGCGGTGACGACGGCCGACGGCCGGTTCACGGCAGTGATGCCGCACCCGGAGCGGGTGTCACGCAACGTGCAAATGAGCTGGACATCGGGCGACCGAAGTGCGCTAAGCCCGTGGTCGCAACTTTGGCGCAACGCGCGCAAGTGGGTTGGGTGAACGGCCCATGAAAAAAGCGGCCCGCAGGCCGCTTTTTCTTTGTGCCGCAGTGTTCCGCGGCGCTCTTTTCGACGCTTACTCGATCTTGGCCGCGGCGCGGAGATCTTCCTGGTACTTCTGCAGGCGCTGCTGCTGCAACTGTTGCGTGATCTGCGGCTTGACTTCGTCGACCTTCGGCAACTGCGCCTGGCGCACGTCGTCGAGCCGGATGATGTGATAGCCGAACTGCGACTTGATCGGTTCCGATGTGGTCTCGCCCTTCTTGAGCTTGATCAGCGCTTCCGAGAATTCAGGAACGAAACTTCCCGGATTGGCCCAGTCGAGGTCGCCGCCCTTCGCGCCCGAACCTGGGTCCTTGCTCTGCTTTTTGGCAATGTCTTCGAACTTGCCGCCCTTTTTGAGGTCCGCCATGATCTTGTCGGCTTGGTCTTTCGTTTCAACCAGGATATGCCGTGACTTGTATTCCTTGCCGCCGTTGGCAGCGACGAACTTGTCGTACTCGGCCTGCACTTCGGCATCGGTCACCGGATGTGTCTTCTTGAAGTTTTCGAACAGCTGGCGAATCATGATGGCCTGGCGCGCCAGTTCGAGCTGCGCCTTGTAGTCGTCATTGGCATCGAGCGCCTGCTTTTGCGCTTCTTGCATGAACACTTCGCGGGTGATGACTTCCTCGCGAAGTTGCGGCTGCATTTCAGGAGTGACCGGGCGGCCCGCGGCAGCAAGTTGCTGGGCCAGCATGTCCATGCGGGTTTTGGGGACTGCCTTGCCGTTGACGATGGCGGCGTTTTGCGCCAGTGCTGCAAAAGAAAACGTGCCGATCAGCATCGTGGCCGTGACGGCCTTCAGGATTTGTTTTTTCATGGGAGAAGGTGGGAAAGTGAGGACCCTAAAGGGTCTCGATGGCAATGGCGTGAAGGCCTTGTGCGATGAAATTCTCCAAGGAATGATACACAAGGCGATGGCGCGCCAAACGGGACTTTCCGTCGAACAACGGCGAAGCGATGCGCACCCTGAAATGGGTGCCGTAGCCCTCGGCGTTGGCGCCCGAGTGGCCAGCATGCGAGGCGCTTTCATCGAGGACTTCGAGCGATGTGGGCTGCAAGGCTTCACGCAATGCTGCCTCCAGCGAAGCAGTGGTCGGAAGCGCAGTGGTCACGGTGGTCTCGGTGTTCACGATGACTGCTCGTCCGATTTCAGATGCGGCGAAATGTAGAGGCCTTGCGCGACCAAAAACGCGATCGGGAACACGTAGCCCCAAAGCTTGAAATTGACCCAAGCCTCTGTCGTGAAGTACGCCGCCACATAACCATTGATCGCCGCCATGAAGAGGCAATAGCAAATCCACGCGATGTTCAGGTGCGTCCAGATGCGGTCGGGCAATTGCAGTTGCTGGCCCAGCATCATCTGCAGGAAGTTCTTCTTGGCGACCCAGTAGGCAATGGCGAGCGCAACCGCCATGGCCGAATACAAGACCGTCGGCTTCCATTTGATAAAGCGGTCGTCGTGCAACACCAGCGTCAGCGTGCCGAACAGCAGGATCAACACCAGCGTCGCCTTCTGCATCGTCTGTAGCTTGCCCTCCCTGAAGTAGGTGATGAGCATTTGCAGCACGGTCGCGCCCATTAGCACGGCGGTCGCGGTGTAGATGTCGGAAAGCTTGTACGCACCGAAAAACAGCAGGATGGGAAAGAAGTCGAGGACAAGCTTCATTCAGGCTTTTTCTGGAAATCCAGCGAGGCGGAATTCATGCAGTAGCGCAGGCCGGTGTCGGTCGGGCCGTCTGGAAACACGTGACCGAGATGCGCGCCGCAGTTCGCGCACACGTTTTCGGTGCGCGTCATGCCGTGCGAACGGTCGACGATGTCCTTGATCGCGCCCGGCACGGCTTCTTCGGAAAAGCTGGGCCAGCCGCAGCCGGCGTCGAACTTCTTGCCGGCTTCGAACAGCTTGGCGCCGCAACAGATGCAGTGATACGTGCCGTCGGCCCATTCGGTTTCGTACTTGCCGGTGTAGGGGCGCTCGGTGGCCGCATGGCGCGTAACCTCGAAGGCGACGGATTCAGCGCCTTTTTCGGCCAGGATGGCCTTCCATTCGGCGTCGGTTTTCTGGACGGGTGTGGTCATGAGGAGCAGCTGATTTCGATGGAGGAAGCCCAGTCGGGCGGGAAACCGGCATATTGGTCGAAGCCGGGATGTTCTTCAAACGGGGTTTCAAGCAGTCTGAGCAAGCGCTCGATGCCGCTGAAGTCTTTGCCGGCACCGGGCGAAGTGCCTTGCGCCAGTTCGATCGCCTGCTGCCCGAGGTGGTTCCGCAGAACGAACTTCGGGTTGGTCGCGAGCATCAAGCGGACTGCCACGTCGGACGCGACGCCGGCGTGACGCCTCGAAAATGATAGCAGCCAGGCGTCGAAGCCCTCGCGATCGATGAAAAGGTCGCGCACGGGTTCAGCATTGGCAGCGGCGGCGCCTTCTACATTGGCCGCGCCGACATGGTGCGACAAGCGACGCCAGAAGATCGTCCAGTCGACTTTCTCTGCCGCCAGCAGTTTCAGCACTCCCTCTATGAGCGCGCGGTCGCCTTCAGCCGGCTCCGACAGGCCTTCGAGCCCGAGCTTGGCCCGCATCCGCGCTTCGAACGCGCTCGGAAACACCGATTTGTACGACTCCAGTGCGGCCACCGCGACCTCCTGCTCGCCGATCAGCGGCAGAAGCGCTTGCGCCAGGCAAAACAAATTCCAGTAAGCGACGTTCGGCTGCTGGTTGAAGGCATAGCGGCCGCTGGTGTCGCTGTGGTTGCAGATGTGCTGCGGATCGAAGCCGTCAAGGAACTGGAACGGGCCGTAGTCGATCGTGAGCCCCAGGATGCTCATGTTGTCGGTGTTCATCACGCCGTGGCAAAAGCCGACCGCTTGCCATTGCGCCATCAACGCGGCTGTGCGCTCGCTGACGGCCTCGAGAAAGGCGGCGTAGGCGTTGCCGCCGAATCGGTCCGTCGTCCGGCAGGCCGGATAGAAGTTGTCGATAACGAAGTCGGCCAGTGTCCGCAACTCGCCTTCTTTCTGATTGGCAGTGAAGTGCTCGAAGTGACCGAACCGGATGAAGCTCGGTGCGACACGCGCGACGACCGCGGCCGTTTCGATTTCTTCGCGCCGCACGCGGGCATCGGAGCCGGTCACGCTCAGCGCGCGCGTGGTCGCAATGCCCAGGCCGTGCATCGCCTCGCTGCAGAGGAACTCGCGGATGCTCGACCGCAGCACCGCCCGGCCGTCCCCCATGCGAGAGTAGGGCGTGAGGCCGGCGCCCTTCAATTGCAATTCGAATCCCGACGTTTCGGGGTTCGCAGCGGTTTCGCCGAGCAGGATCGCGCGCCCGTCCCCGAGCTGGCCAGCCCACACGCCGAACTGATGGCCGCTGTAGACGCTCGAGAGCGGCGCCATCCCGGCAAGCAGGGCGTTGCCGGTGAGCACGCCGAGGGCCGAGTCGGAGGCGAACCAGTCGGCGTCGAGCCCGAGCAGCCGCGCGGTCGCGTCGCTGCGGCCAACCCAGTACGGATCGGGCAGGGGTGTCGGCTGCAGCCGGGTGAAGAAAGCCGAGCTGAGCGCGGCGAATCGATTGTCGAAGTGCAACCCGCTGTCTGAATCGGCCAGCGGGGCAACGACAGCAAGCTCGGCAATGGAAGACGTAGTCATGCTTCCATTGTCCGGCAGTTGAAAAGGCCGCACGCGCCGCACGGACCCGAGCGTCGACATGGGGCATTCCCCCATCGGCGCGCTGCTGCACTGCGCAATACTCCCGCAACGATTTCTTTTGCTATTTTTCGTTTTCGCTTTTCGATCTTTAAGGAATTTCCCCATGCTGGGTTTGATGCAAGACCAACCACTTTCGATCTCGTCGCTGATCGAATTTGCCGAGCGCCACCACGGCGACGCCGAAATCGTTTCTCGTCGGGTCGAAGGCGACATTCACCGCAGCACCTGGAGCCAGATCGCATCCCGATCCCGCCAGGTCGCCAACGCGCTGGATGAAGAGCAACTGATCTTCAGCGACCGCGTCGCCACGCTGGCCTGGAACGGTTATCGCCATCTGGAGCTCTACTACGGCGTCAGCGGTACCGGCCGCGTGCTGCACACCATCAACCCGCGACTGCATCCCGACCAGATCGCCTGGATCGCCAACCACGCTGAAGACCAGATCCTGTGCTTCGACATGACCTTTCTGCCGCTGGTGCAGGCGGTGCACGCACGTTGCCCATCGATCAAGAAATACGTCGCACTGTGCGATGCCGACAAGCTGCCCGCCGATACCGGTATCCCGAACCTGGTGAGCTATGAAGCGTGGATGGGTACCCATTCGACCGTCTACGACTGGCCGACCTTCGACGAAAACTCGGCGTCGAGCATGTGCTACACGAGCGGCACCACCGGCAACCCGAAGGCCGCGCTTTACAGCCACCGCTCGACCATCCTTCACGCCTACGCTGCGGCGTTGCCCGACGTGATGTGCATCTCGGCACGCGACTCGGTATTGCCGGTAGTGCCGATGTTTCACGTCAATGCCTGGGGCATTCCGTACTCGGCGGCGCTCGTGGGTGCCAAGCTGGTGTTCCCGGGGCCGGCGATGGACGGCAAGTCGATCTTCGAACTCATCGAATCCGAAGGCGTGACCTTCGCGGCAGGCGTGCCGACGGTCTGGCAAATGATGCTCGGCCACATGCAGACCAACGACCTGAAGTTCTCCAAACTGAACCGCACGGTGATCGGTGGTTCGGCCTGTCCGCCGGCCATGATCAAGGCCTTTCAGGACCAGTACAACGTCGAGGTGCTGCACGCCTGGGGCATGACGGAGATGAGCCCGCTCGGAACGCTGTGCACTTTGAAGAACAAGCATCTTTCGCTGCCACCCGAGGCGCAGACCCTCATCCGCATGAAGCAGGGCCGCGCGATCTTCGGCGTCGACATGAAGATCGTCGACGGCGCAGGCGAGGAGCTGCCGTGGGACGGCAAGGCGTATGGCGATTTGCTGGTCAAGGGCCCGTGGATCGTCAAGGAATACTTCAAGGGCGAGGGCGGCGACCCGCTCATTCCCGACGCGCAGCACCGCGGCTGGTTCCCGACAGGCGACGTCGCGACCATCGACGCCGACGGCTACTTGCAGATCACCGACCGCAGCAAGGATGTCATCAAGTCAGGCGGCGAGTGGATCAGCTCGATCGACATCGAGAACATCGCCGTCGCGCATCCAGCCATCGCGATGGCGGCCTGCGTGGGCGTGGCGCATCCGAAGTGGGACGAGCGGCCGATCGTTGTCGTGGTCAAGAAGCCTGGGGGCGAGGTCACACGCGAAGAGTTGCTCAAGTTCTACGAGGGCAAGACTGCCAAGTGGCAAATTCCCGATGACGTGGTGTTCATCGAAGCGATCCCGCTGGGCGCTACGGGGAAAATTCTCAAGACGAAGTTGCGGGAGCAACTGAAGGACTACAAGCTGCCGAGCGTCTGAGCAAGCGATTTGCGCGGGGGTGTCGCGCGTTTCTACCGAACGGTAGAACTTGCATGTCGCATGGGTGATAAGAATGGCCCTTTGTGCTTTCCCGCTTACGGGCATTCCCTGACGGATGGGGGTGAAAACGCTTGTAACCTTGCCCGGCGCAACACGCCCTCAGGCCACACCAGGAGACCAGATTGAAGTACACACTCAAACTCATTGCCGCCACAGTACTGCTCGTCAGCGCTGCCGGCGCTTTCGCCCAGAAGGGAGAAACCGTCAAGATCGCGATGATCGAAGGTCTTTCGGGGCCTTTCGCCAACGTCGGACAGAACCAGTTGAAAAGTTGGCAATTCGTCGCGGCGAACTTGACGGCTGCCGAAAACCCAGCAGGCATCAAATTCGAGATCGAAGGCTTCGACAGCAAAAGCTCGCCGCAGGAAGCGCTCAGCCTGCTCAAATCGGCCACCGATCAGGGATACCGGTACGTCACGCAAGGCAACGGCTCGAATGTCGCAGTGCCGCTGTCCGACGCGGTTGGCAAATTCAATGATCGAAACCCCGGCAAAGAGGTGATTTACCTTAACTACGCCGCTGTGGACCCGAGCCTGACCAACGATAAGTGCAACTACTGGCACTTTCGGCTCGACGCCGACACCAGTATGAAGATGGAGGCGCTGACCTCGTTCATGAAAGATCGACCCGAGGTCAAAAAAGTCTATCTGCTGAACCAGAATTACTCCCACGGCCAGCAGGTCGCCAAGTACTTCAAGGAAGGCATGGCGCGTAAGCGACCCGATTCTCAGATTGTCGGTGATGACCTCGTGCCCCTTGGCCAAGTAAAGGACTTCGCGCCCTACGTCGCCAAAATCAAGCAGTCGGGCGCCGACACCATCGTCACCGGTAATTGGGGTCAAGACATGACCCTGTTCGTTAAGGCGTTGAACGACGCAGGCATGACCATTCCCGTGTATGCCTACTACGCCGGCGTCTCGGGCACCCCGACCGCACTGGCAGCGGCCAAGACGCCGTTGCAGGTCTACCAGATTGCCTACAACCACTCCGAATACACCGGCCGTATGGGGCAACTGGCGCGGGACTTTCAGAAGAAGTTCGACGACGATTTTTATACCTTCTCGATTTATAACGGCCTTGTCATGCTGAGTAACGCCATGGCCAAGGCGAAGTCGACGGATCCGGTCAAGGTCGCGGCTGCACTCGAGGGTCTCAAGTTCAATGGCTTCAACGGCGAAGCTGAAATGCGCAAGAGCGATCACCAGATGCAGCAGGGCATGTGGATTTCCAAATGGGAAAAGAACGGCGGCACTCACACCTACAACGATGAGAAGACGGGCTTCTCCTTCGTGCCGGTGAAGTACCTCGAGCCCTACATTGCCAGCACGCCCACCAGCTGCCAGATGAAACGTCCGTAATCGTCAGGCTGTCATGACGCAAGAACGCCGGCAAGCGATGCGAGTCGCTTCCCGGCGTTGTTTTTGGATCTACACGCTGCAACCGGCACCAACGACGCCTTCATGGAATTTTTCACTATCTCGCTTCTAAATGGGTTGAGCTACGGCTTGCTCCTTTTCATGCTCAGTTCGGGCCTTACGCTGATCTTCAGCATGATGGGTGTGCTTAACTTTGCGCACACCAGCTTTTATATGCTGGGTGCATATTTCGCGTACACCTTGTCAGGCATCGTCGGCTTCTGGCCGGCACTGCTGATCGCACCATTGATGGTCTTCGTGATCGGCGCTGCGTTCGAGCGCTATTGCCTTCGCCGCGTGCACAAGTTCGGGCATGTCCCGGAACTGCTCGTGACCTTCGGCTTGTCGTACCTGATTCTCGAAGTGGTACAGCTGGTATGGGGGCGGGCCACCGTGCCTTACGGCTTGCCGTCCCAACTGCAGGGGCCGCTCTTCACAATGTTCGGTACGCAGTTCCCACGATCGCGGTCGTTCATCATGCTGCTGGCGTTGCTGATGTTGCTGTCGGTCTGGCTGCTTCTGACGCGCACCCGCATCGGTCTGGTGATCCAGGCCGCGCTGACCCACCCGGAAACGGTTGAGTCGCTCGGGCATAACGTACCGCGTGTCTTCATGATGGTTTTTGGTGGCGGCGCGGCGCTGGCGGCCCTGGCTGGCGTCATTGCCGGCAACACCTACGTCACTGAGCCGGGCATGGCCGGCGCTGTGGGCTCGATCGTTTTCGTGGTGGTAGTAGTGGGCGGGATGGGTTCGCTGGCGGGGGCGTTTCTCGCGTCGTTGTTGATTGGCTCGTTGCAGACCTTCGCGGTAGCCATAGACCAGTCGATGGCAAGCGGACTGCAGGCCATCGGCATCCAAGTAACCGACCAGACTTTCGGGCATGAACTGCTGCAACTCAGCGTTGCGCAGGTGGCGCCGATCCTGCCGTACCTGATGCTGGTGTTGATACTGATCTTCCGGCCCAAGGGCCTGCTCGGAAAGCGGGAGGGCTGATCATGGTGTCTCCTGCCTCCTATCGATTAAAGCCCTGGAACATCGGGCGCCTGGTCATCTGGACGTTGTTCGCGTTGGTGCTTTTGGTTGCACCGCTGGTGTTTCGCAGCAGCCTTGCGCTCACCATGCTGTCGCAGATGGGCTACCTGACCATCATCTGCCTGAGCTACAACATCCTCCTGGGCCAAGGCGGCATGCTGAGCTTTGGGCATGCGGTGTACACAGGTCTTGGTGCATTCATCGCTGTCCATGCAATGAATCTTGCCGCACAAGGCAGGATCCCTATTCCGCTGGTACTGGTTCCGTTCATCGGTGGATTCGCGGGAATGTTCTTTGCGATGCTGTTGGGGTACGTGACGACTAAAAAGTCCGGCACGACCTTCGCGATGATCACCCTTGGCATAGGCGAATTGGTCGCGGCCATGTCGCTCATGTTTCCTGGGTTCTTCGGCGGCGAGGGGGGCATCACCACCAACCGCACCTATGGGACCTTCTTCGGTTGGAACTTTGGTCCCCAGATCCAGGTTTACTACCTGATCGCTGTTTACTGCTTCATTGCCACCGGCCTCATGTTCGCCTTCACTGGTACGCCGCTCGGGCGCATGCTCAATGCGGTACGCGACAACCCCGAGCGCGTTGAATTCATCGGCTACAACACGCAGCGCGTGCGCTACCTCAGTTTTGTCGTCGCCGGCTTCTTTGCCGGTATCGGTGGCTCGCTGGCAGCCGTCAATTTCGAGATCGTGAATTCGTCGGACAGTCTCAGCGGTGTGCGCTCGGGCGGCTACTTGCTGTTCACCTTCTTGGGCGGCGCCACGTTCTTCTTCGGGCCGATCATCGGAGCCGTACTGCTCGTGTTTGCATCGGTGCTGCTCTCGGAGCTGACCAAGGCGTGGTTGCTCTATCTGGGGCTTGTCTTCCTGTTAATGGTGATGTTCGCGCCGGGCGGTGTGGCGAGCCTGATCATGATGAACCTGCGGGTGGCCAAATTCGGTAAATTCAAGCGCTTGTGGGTGCTTTACGGTGGGCTTATCTTCACTGGGGCCGTGGCGGCCGTCGGTGCTGCTGCACTGGTCGAAATGGTCTACCACGTCCAGCTCAATTCCGCGCTGGGCCCCAACGTCAAGTTCTTCGGCTTCCCGCTCGACACTTCGAGCGTGACGAGTTGGGCCGCTGCTGCTGTGTTGACGGCCGTCGGCATCGCGCTGCTCGACTTGGTGAGGCGTCGCTTTGCGCGCGTCTGGGGTAAGGCGCAGGAAGAAATCGAAGCCGAAATCAAGTGGCGGGAGACAGCGTGATGACCGTTGCACTCGAACTCAAGAATCTGCGTAAGAGTTTCGGCAAGACCGACATCATCCGCGGGATCGACATTGCGGTGAATGCGGGCGAACGCATCGGCGTGATCGGCCCTAACGGTGCCGGCAAGTCGACGCTTTTCAATCTCATCAGCGGGCGGCTCGCACCGAGCAGCGGCGAAGTGCTTCTGAACGGCAAGCGCATTGATGGCAAGCCGCCTTACGAGATCAACAGGCTGGGCTTGTCGCGCAGCTTCCAGATTACTAACATCTTCCCCAAGCTCAGCGTCTTCGAGAACCTGCGCTGCGGTGTGCTGTGGAGCCTGGGTTACCGATACACCTTCCTGCGCTTTCTATCGAGTCTCCACGATGCCAACGAGCGCACCGAAGAACTGGTGCGCCAAGTCGGCCTCGAGAAAAAGCGCGACGTTCTGGCGGTGAATCTCACCTATGCCGAACAGCGCGCTCTGGAGATCGGTGTGACCATCGCGGGCGGCGCCAGCGTAATACTGCTGGATGAGCCGACCGCGGGTATGAGCAAGACCGAGACCTTGCATTTCATCGCCCTCATCAAGCAAGTGACGATCGGCAAGACGCTGTTGACGGTGGAACACGACATGGGCGTGGTGTTTGGCCTAGCCGACAAGATCGCCGTCGTCGTCTACGGCGAGATCATCGCCTTCGACACGCCGGCTGCAGTGCGCGCCAACGCACGTGTGCAGGAAGCGTACCTGGGCTCATCGGTAGCCGATGCGCAAAGCGAGGGTCATTGATCATGTTGAAGCTTCAAGATATCCACGCGTATTACGGCAAGAGCCACGTGTTGCACGGCGTTTCTTTCGACGTCAACGCGGGGGAAATCGTCGCGCTGCTCGGGCGCAACGGCTCGGGCCGCTCGACCACCGCCAAAGCGATCATGGGTCTGGTTCACGCCGAAGGCGGCCTGCACTGGAAGGGCCAGGACGTGCTGCGTAAAAAGGCCTACGAGATTGCGCACATGGGCATCGGCTACGTGCCGGAGAACCGCGACATCTTCTCGAACCTCACGGTGCATCAAAACCTGTTGCTCGGCCAGAAGGGTTCGGGCAAGGGCAGCCGCTGGAGCTTCAACGACATGTACGAAATGTTCCCGCGGCTGAAAGAGCGGGAGCACACCGAGGCGGGCGTACTGTCGGGTGGCGAGCAGCAGATGCTCACACTGTGTCGCACGCTGATGGGCGACCCCGATCTCATCATCATCGACGAGCCAACCGAAGGTCTGGCGCCCAAAATTGTCGAGCTCGTGGGGCAGTATCTAAAGACGCTCAAGGACAAGGGCATCTCGGTTTTGCTGATCGAACAGAAGTTGACCATCGCCATGCGCATCTCCGATCGGGTGCTGGTCATGGGCCATGGCAGCATCGTGTTCGACGGTACGCCCGACAGCCTGCGCGCAGATTCGGGCACTCGAAAAGAATGGCTCGAGGTCTAGCCTCTCGTTGATTTGTCCCCGCAGCGACTGAAGCCGATTGCCGGGCGTTCGTAAACGCCTAAAATTTCAGGGAAAAGAACACTCGTGCTTTTTTCTCCAGTTTTTATTCCCACCTAAGGAACGCGCCATGACGGCTGAATACAAAGTGATCGGCGATGTCGCCGTGATCACCCTGACCAACCCTCCGGTCAACGGTCTCGGCTTCGCAACGCGCATAGGCATCACCGATGGCCTCGCCAAGGCAAATGGCGATCCGGCCGTCAAGTCGATCGTGCTCACCGGCGCCGGCAAGGCGTTCTCCGGTGGTGCCGACATCAAGGAATTCGGCACGCCCAAGGCGCTGCAAGAACCCAATCTGCTGAGCGTGATCCTCTCGCTCGAAGCCTCGGCCAAACCCATCGTCGCGGCGATTCACTCGGTCTGCATGGGCGGCGGGCTCGAACTGGCGCTCGGTTGCCACTACCGCATTGCGGCGCCCGGCACCAGCGTGGCGCTGCCTGAAGTCAAGCTCGGCCTGATTCCCGGCGCTGGCGGCACGCAGCGCCTGCCGCGCGTGCTCGGCGTCGAGACCGCACTCAACATGATCGTCAGCGGTGAAGCCGTCAAGAGCGAATTGCTGGCGAGCCTGCCGGGCCAGAAACTGTTCGACAAGCTCGCGTCGTCGCCTGAATCGCTGATGGACGAGGCCGTCGAGTTAGCCAAGTCGGTCGCCGGCAAGACCGGTGACGCGTTGCCGCTGGTACGGAATCTGCCATGCAAGCATCCGCAAGGCGACGCCTACTTCCAGTTCGCGAAAAATATGGTCGCCGGCATGTCGAAGAACTACCCGGCGCCGCTCAAGTGCGTCGAGGCCGTGCAGGCCGCAACGACGATGAAGTTCGACGCGGGCATGCTTGAAGAGCGCCGCGTGTTCACCGCGCTGATGTTCACTCCCGAGTCGCTGGCATTGCGCCACCTCTTCGTGGCCGAGCGTGCCGCCAGCAAGATCCCTGATGTGGCTGACGACACGCCTCAGCGCGCGGTCAAGTCGGTCGGCGTCATCGGTGCCGGCACCATGGGCGGCGGCATCTCGATGAACTTCTTGAACGCGGGCGTGCCGGTCAAGATCCTCGAAATGAAGCAGGACGCACTCGACCGCGGCATCGCCACCATCAAGAAGAACTACGAATCGCAGGTCAAGAAGGGCAAGCTCAAGCAAGACAAGTACGACCAGCGCATGGCGATGCTCAGCACCACCTTGAGCTACGACGACCTGAAAGACTGCGACCTCATCATCGAAGCCGTGTTCGAAGAACTCGGCGTGAAAGAGGCGGTGTTCAAGGAACTCGATCGCGTCGCCAAGCCTGGCGCCATTCTCGCGTCGAACACTTCCACGCTCGACGTCGACAAGATCGCAGCCTTCACCAAGCGCCCGCAGGACGTGGTCGGCATGCACTTCTTCAGCCCGGCCAACGTGATGAAGCTGCTCGAGGTCGTTCGCGGCAAGGACACCGCCAAAGACGTACTCGCTACGGTGATGGGCGTCGCGAAGAAGATCAAGAAGACCGCGGTGGTGTCCGGCGTCTGCGACGGCTTCATCGGCAACCGCATGATCGAGCAGTACAGCCGCCAGGCCGGTTTCCTGATCGACGAAGGCGCGACGCCGCAACAGGTCGACAAGGCGGTCGAGAAGTTCGGCTTTGCCATGGGCCCGTTCCGCATGGGCGACCTGGCCGGCAACGACATCGGCTGGGCGATCCGCAAGCGCCGCGCCACCGAGCGCGCCGACATGAAGTACAGCCGCACCGCAGACAAGCTGTGCGAGCTTGGTCGCTTCGGCCAGAAGACCGGGGCAGGGTGGTACGACTACCAGGCCGGCAAGCGCGATGCCATTCCGAGCAAGCTCGTGCTGGACATGATCGAGCAACACCGCAAGGACGAAGGCATCACACCTCGCAAGATCTCGGACGACGAGATCGTGCAGCGTCTGGTGTATGCGCTGGTCAACGAAGGTGCGCACATTCTCGAGGACGGCATCGCCAGCAAGTCCGGTGACATCGACATGGTCTACCTCACAGGCTATGGCTTCCCGATCTTCCGCGGTGGCCCGATGCACTACGCCGGCCAGGTCGGCCTGTTCAACGTGTCGGAATCGATGAAGCGTTTTGCCAAGAACCCGCTCGACGACGCGAGCTTCTGGCAGCCGGCGCCGTTGATCCAGAAGCTAGTGTCTGAAGGCAAGAGCTTCAGTTGAGCGTGCCCGAGCCGGACTGCCGACGTCACCGTCACCCCGACAGCGCACGATGATCAAACGCATTCTTCTGGCGCTGTTGCTGGTGGTGGGCGTTCTCGTCGTCGCTGTCGCAGGCAAGACGTGGCTGACGCCGTCGCGGCAGATCGCGGTGGCACCGGTCGCCAAGCCGGCGATCGACGCCGAAGCGGCCGCCAAGCGGCTGTCGAGCGCGATCGTGCTGCACACCGTGGCGAGTGCGGATGACCCGACGCTGAACGCTGCCGAGTTCGACAAGCTGCATTTGTTGCTTGCGCAGCAATACCCCAAGTTGCACGCCACGCTGAAGAAGGAAGTGATCGGGCAGCATGCGTTGCTGTACACCTGGGCTGGCACCGACGCCAAGGCACCACCGATCGCGCTGATGGCGCATCAGGACGTGGTGCCCATTGCATCCGGTACAGAGAAGAGTTGGTCGCAGGACCCGTTCAGCGGCCTGGTGCATGACGGCTACATCTGGGGTCGCGGCACCATGGACAACAAGGGCAACCTGTTGTCTCAGATGGAAGCCATCGAGATGCTCATCGGCAGCGGCTTTCAGCCGAAGCAGACCGTTTATCTCATTGCCGGCGACGACGAAGAAGTGAATGGCTTGCGCGGTGCCAAGCCGATTGCCGAGTTGCTCAAATCCCGGGCCGTGCGGCTGTCTTGGGTGCTGGACGAAGGGCTGGCGGTCATCGACGGCGTGATCGGCGGACTCGACAGGCCGGCTGCACTGGTCGGCCTGGCGGAGAAGGGTTACGGCACCTTCTTCCTGTCGCTCGACGCGGCGCCCGGCCACTCGTCGATGCCACCGCCGCACAGTGCGATCGGCACCATGGGCGCCGCACTCGCGCGTCTCGAGAACGACCAGATGCCGGCCTCGATCGGTGGTGTGGCGGGCGAGATGTTCGCCACGCTGGCGCCCGAAATGAAGGGCATCAACCGGGTCATGCTGTCCAACCTCTGGCTCACCACGCCGCTCGTCAAGAGCCAGCTTGAAAAGAACCCGAGCACCAATGCCACTCTGCGCACGACCACCGCGCTGACCATCCTGCAAGCGGGCAACAAGGACAACGTGCTGCCCGGTCATGTCGACGCGGCGGTCAACTTCCGGTTGTTGCCGGGCGATACGCTGGCCAGCGTCGAAGCGCACATGCGCAAGGCGCTGGGCAACGACACCATTCAGGTGAAGTCGTATGCCGGCAACGCCGAGCCATCGCCCATCTCGCCGACCGACAACGCCGGCTACCGAGCCATCCAGCAGACGCTGCGGCAAGAGTTTCCTGAAGCGGTGGTTGCTCCCGGGCTCATGACGGCGGCCACCGACTCGCGCCACATGAGTATCGTGAGCGACGCCATCTATCGCTTTTCGCCATTGCGGCTCGACCCTCAAGACCTGAGCAGGTTTCACGGCACCAACGAGCGCATCTCGGTTTCGAACTACGCCGAGATGATCAAGTTCTATCGTCAGCTTCTCATCAATGCGTCGGGCCCGATCGGTCCTACGCCGGCTCTATGAGCTCTCGCTCTTTTTCGTCCCTCCTTCGTTCCATTTTCCGTTTCATTCTTCTAGCAAGGACATCCCCATGACCAGCGCCGTGATCGTTTCAACCGCCCGTACTCCGCTTGCCAAGAGCTGGAAAGGTGCCTTCAACATGACGCACGGCGCCACCCTCGGCGGCCACGCGGTGCAGCACGCCGTGCAGCGCGCGGGCATCGACCCGGCCTCGGTGGACGACGTCATCATGGGTTGCGCTACGCCTGAAGGCGCTACCGGTTCGAACATCGCGCGACAGATCGCCCTGCGCGCCGGCCTGCCGGTCACCACGTCGGGCATGACCATCAATCGCTTTTGCTCGTCGGGTCTGCAGACCATTGCGACTGCGGCGCAACGCATCATTGCGGGCGAGGGCGACGTCTTTGTGGCCGGTGGCGTCGAGAGCATTTCCTGCGTGCAGAACGAAGCCAATCGTCACATGATCACCGACCCTGCGCTCATGAAGATGAAGCCGGAAATCTACTGGAACATGCTGCAAACGGCCGAGCAGGTCGCCAAACGCTACAACATCGGCCGCGAGGCGATGGATGAGTACGGCGCCGCCAGCCAGCAGAAGGCTACCGCCGCGCTCGAAGCCGGTCGCTTCAAGGATGAAATCGCGCCGATCACCGTGCTGGCCGGTGTGGCCGACGCCGTCCTCGGTCTGCGCACCAAAGAAGTCACCATCGAGAACGACGAAGGCATTCGCGCCGGCACCACCAAGGAAGGCATCAGCGGCATTCGCCCGGCCATGCCCGGCGGTGTGATTTCAGCCGGCAATGCCAGCCAGTTTTCGGATGGCGGCGGCGCCTGCGTGCTGGTCCACGAAAAGTACGCAGAGCAAAAGGGCTTGAAGCCGATCGGTCGATTCCTCGGCTTCGCGGTTGCAGGTTGCGAGCCCGACGAGATGGGCATCGGCCCGGTCTTCGCCATCCCCAAGGTGCTGAAGCGTCTCGGCCTGACGGTTGCCGACATCGACCTGTGGGAACTGAACGAAGCCTTTGCGGTGCAGGTCATCTACTGCCGCGACAAGCTCGGTATCCCGGCGGAACTGCTGAACGTCGATGGCGGCGCGATCGCCGTCGGCCATCCCTACGGCGTGAGCGGCCAGCGCCTGACCGGCCACGCGCTCATCGAAGGCAAGCGCCGCGGTGCCAAAAAAGTGCTGGTCACGATGTGCATCGGCGGCGGCATGGGCGCTGCGGGCGTGTTCGAGGTCATTTGACTCGCCCCCCAGAGGCTCGCGCACTTCGTGTCGCTCGCCTTCCCCCCTGCCGGGGGGCAACACCGGCGGACTGGCGGAGCCAGTTCCGCGGTGTTTCACGAATATGGCCGAGTCGTAGTCGGCGTTCTATCTCGAGATTGCCATGAGCCTCCGTCCCACCCTCGACTTTCTCCTTTACGACTGGCTCGATGCCGAGTCGCTCAACCAGCGCGAACGTTTCAGCGATCACTCGCTTGAAACCTTCGATGCGGTGCTCGACACCTGCGAGCGCATCGCGCGCGAAAAGTACGCGCCGTTCAATCGCACGGTCGACACGCAGGAGCCGCACTTCGACGGCGAAAAGGTCATCCTTCCGCAGGCCACGCACGACGCGCACAAGGCCTTTGTCGACTCCGGGATGATGAGCGCGGCGCAGGACTACGACATCGGCGGCATGCAGTTGCCGTACACCTTGAGCGCGGCTGCCAACTGTTTTTTTGCGATGGCGTCGGTCAGCATCGGCTCCAACATGCTGACCAGCGGCAATGCCAATCTGTTGATGGTGCACGGCACCGAGATGCAGAAAGAAGTGTTCGCAAAGAACGAATTTTCCGGCCGCTGGGCAGGAACCATGTGCCTGTCCGAGCCGCAGGCCGGATCGTCGCTGAGCGACGTCGTGACGCGTGCGGTGCCCGATGGCGCCGACTTCCAGAACGACCCGCTCGGGCCGCGCTACCGGCTCACCGGCAACAAGATGTGGATTTCGTCGGGCGACCACGAGCTGACCGAGAACATCGTTCATATCGTGCTGGCCAAGATCCCGGACGAAAACGGCAAGCTGGTGCCGGGCACGCGCGGCATCTCGCTTTTTATCGTGCCGAAGAAGATGGTCGACACCGCCGGCAACCTGACCGGTGAGCGCAACGATGTGGCGTTGGCCGGCCTCAACCACAAGCTCGGTTGGCGCGGCACCACCAATACCCTGCTGAATTTCGGCGAGGGCAAGTACCCGGTCGACCAGCGCGCGGGTGCCGTGGGCTATCTCGTCGGCTCGGCCGGCAAAGGCCTGCACTGCATGTTCCACATGATGAACGAGGCACGCATCGGCGTCGGCACCGCCGCGACAATGCTCGGCATGGCCGGCTACTACGCTTCGCTCGACTACGCCAAGGCGCGGCCGCAGGGACGGCTCATGAAGAAGCCCACCGACGGAGCGACAGCCGGGCCGGGCGCAGCCGTCAAAGACTCGGCGAGTCCCCAAGTGCGCATCATCGAACACGCCGACGTGCGCCGCATGCTGCTTGCGCAAAAGGCGTACTGCGAAGGCGCGCTGGCGCTGGAGCTGTACTGTGCCAAGCTGGTCGACGAACAAAAAACCGGTGGCGCGCAGGGCGCCGACGATGCGCGGCTGCTGCTCGAAGTGCTGACGCCCATTGCCAAGAGCTGGCCGAGCGAGTGGTGCCTCGAAGCCAATTCGCTGGCCATCCAGGTCCACGGTGGCTATGGCTACACACGCGACTTCCCGGTCGAGCAGTATTGGCGCGACAACCGCCTGAACATGATTCACGAAGGCACGCACGGCATCCAGGCCGCCGATCTTCTGGGCCGCAAAGTGCTCATGGAAGGCGGGCATGGCCTGAAGTTGCTGGCCGGCCGCATGACCGACACGGCGCGTCGCGCATCGGAAGTGCCTTCGCTCGCCGACCACGCCAAGGCCTTGCTCACGGCGTTGCAACGCATCGGCACCGCCACCGAAGCCGCCTGGTCGACCGGCAACCCGAACGACGCGCTCGCCAACGCGGTGCCTTACATGCAGGCGTTCGGCCACACGGTGCTGGCCTGGATATGGCTCGACGTGGCACATCGGACGCTCGAAGTCGATGCGACGCAGTCGAACGCCGCAACGGCCGGACGCGTCGGCGCCGCCGCTTACTTCTTCCATTACGAACTGCCCAAGATCGGCGCCTGGCTCAACGTGGTGGAGAGCCGTGACCCTACCTGCACCGCACTACCTGAAGACGCGTTTTGATGACGGAAAAATCGCACGCTGCCCTCGAAAAGTGGACATGGGTGCTGATCTACGTCGGCTTGTTCGTCATGGCCCTCGGCATAGCGACCGGTCGCACGAATCCTGTGCTCGGATGGTCGATGGCGGTGCTTGGCGGCGTGGTCGCGCTGGTCGGATTCGTGCTCATCTACGTTCGCTCGCGACTCGACTGAGAACGACATGGCAATGATCAAACATATCGTGATGTGGAAGCTGCTCGATGCGGCCAAGGCACAGGACTTCAAGCAGTTGCTCGACACCTGCAAAGGCATCGTGCCCGGCATGCGCGAGTTTGAAGTGGCGACGCGCGCAGAGGGCTTGGAGGCCAACCATGACGTGGTGCTTTATTCGGTGTTCGACGACGCCGCGGCGCTGCAGGCTTATCTGGTCCACCCGACGCACAAAGAGGTGAGCGCTACGCTCGGAACGCTGCGCGAATCGCGCGCCGTGCTCGACTTCCGGGCCCACTAGAACCATCGAGACTTATTAAAACCATCGGAGAACCTCGCCCATGACCGCACGCACCACCCAACAACTGTTCGACCTCACCGGCAAGACCGCACTCATCACCGGTGGCTCGCGCGGCCTCGGCTTGCAGATGGCGCATGCCCTCGGCGAGGCTGGCGCGCGCGTCATGTTGAGTTCACGCAAGGCCGAAGACCTGGAGCAGGCCGCAGCGGAGCTGCAAGCCGCGGGCATCGACGCACGCTGGATCGCCGCAGATTGCTCGAAGGAAGAAGACACGCGACGCCTGGCCGACGAAACGCTGGAGCGCATGGGCGCCATCGACATCCTCGTCAATAACGCCGGCGCAAGTTGGGGCGCTGCAGCCGAAGACCATCCGGTGGCAGCCTGGGACAAGGTAATGAACCTCAACGTGCGCGGCTACTTCATCCTGGCGCAGCAGGTCGCCAAGAACTACATGATCCCTAAGAAGGCCGGCCGCATCATCAACATCGCGTCGATTGCCGGGCTGAACGGCAACGGTCCGGACATGAAGACGCTGGCCTACAACACGTCCAAGACTGCGGTGATCGGCTTTACGCAAACGCTGGCCGCCGAATGGGGCCGCTACAACATCAACGTGAACGCGATCTGCCCCGGTTTCTTCATGACCAAACTGGCGGCCGGGCTGATCAAGCAATTGGGCGAAGAGAAGATGGCCGCCGCGGCGCCGCTCAACCGTCTGGGCGATGAAGAAGACCTGAAGGGCATCACGCTGCTGTACGCGAGCGATGCCGGCAAGCACATCACCGGCCAGTGGCTGGCGGTCGATGGCGGCGTGAGCGTAGTGCTCGGCGCATCCTGAGCGAGGCAGCGGCATGAGTCTTTCTTTCGGCGTCGTCATTCCGTTCGTCGATCACCTCGGGTTCACGCTCGAGCGCTTCGAGGGCGGCGAATCGGAGCTGCACTACACGGCGCAGCCGGAACACCTGAACAGCTTCTTCGTGACCCACGGCGGCGCGTGCATGACGTTGATGGACGTCACGATGGCAGCTGCCGCGCGCAGCATGCAGCCCGAGATGGGTGTCGTCACCATCGAGATGAAAACCAGCTTCATGCAACCGGCCCGCGGGCCATTGGTCGGCAAAGGCCGGTTGATGCATCGCACCGCGACGATGGCTTTCACCGAAGCCACCATCTTCGACGAGCAGGGTCGCGCCTGTTCGCACGCCACCGGCACCTTCAAGTATGTGAAGCGTCTGCCGGTCGATTCCAAAACCGTCAACAGCATGCAACCGCTGTCGACGGACTGAACTTCAACGACCGATCATCCGAAGCGAGAGATTTCCATGCCGACCAATAAACAGATCCACCTCGACAACCGCCCCGAGGGCGAAGCGACCGCCAGCAATTTCAAGCTGGTGACCGCAGAGACGCCGCCGCTCGCCGACAACCAGGTGCTGGTGCGTCATCACTTCATGAGCCTCGACCCGTACATGCGTGGTCGCATGAACGACTCGAAAAGCTACACGGCCAACCAGCCGACCGGCGCCGTATTTCAAGGCGGTACCGCGGGCGAAGTGGTCGAGAGCAAGCACCCTAAATTTCAGGTCGGCGACAAGGTGGTCGGCTTCGGCGGCTGGCAGCAATACAGCGTGGTCGACGGCTCTGTACCCGGCTCGCTGAAGAAGGTCGACACCACGCACGTTGCGCTGTCTCACTACCTCGGCGCGGTCGGCATGCCGGGCGTCACGGCTTGGTACGGACTGGTGAAAATCATCGCGCCGAAGGAGGGTGAAACGGTTGTCATCACCGCAGCCTCGGGCGCGGTCGGTAGCGCTTTCGGCGCGCTCGCCAAGGCACGCGGCTGCCGCGTGGTCGGCATCGCTGGCGGACCGGACAAATGCAAGTACGTGGTCGAAGAGTTGGGCTTCGATGCCTGCATCGACTACAAGCAGCATCCCGACGTCAAGAGCCTGAGTGCTGCACTCAAGGAAGCCTGCCCCGACGGCATCGACGGTTACTTCGAGAATGTCGGCGGCTACATCTTCGATGCGGTCATGCTGCGTCTCAACGCCTTCGCGCGCATCGCGATGTGCGGAATGATCGCCGGCTACGACGGCGCGCCGTTGCCGCTCGCCAACCCCGCGCTATTCCTCATCAATCGGGTCAAGCTCGAAGGCTTTATCGTCAGCGAACACATGGAAATCTGGCCGGAAGCGCTGGCCGAACTAGGAGGGTTGGTCGGCACCGGCAAGCTCAAGCCGCGCGAGTCGATTGCCGAAGGCATCGAGGCCGCGCCGGAAGCTTTTCTGGGTTTGCTGAAGGGCAAGAACTTCGGCAAGCAACTGGTCAAGCTGATTTGATCTGTCGTCTTAGCCGATTGAGCTGATTCTGCCCAGCCCACCACCAGCACAACGAAGAGGAGGCCGGCCATGGACACGACACACGACGTCTTCAACCAGCCCTCTCCGCTGGTGGGCTACAACCTGTTCGAAACCAATCGACCGCTTCGCGATGCGTTGAAGTTCAACGCGCCCGACCTGCAGACGGCCGGCTTGCACGAGCTGGGCGAGACGATCGGAAGCGCGGAGATGCAGACGCATGCGCGGCTTGCCAATGTCAACGGGCCGCAGCTGCATACGCATGATCGCTTTGGGCGGCGCATCGACGAGGTGGAGTTTCATCCGAGTTACCACGTGTTGATGAAGGCGGCGGTGGGGGCCGGGTTGCATGGGACGCCTTGGGGG
>NZ_JASJXG010000017.1:0-97280 GCF_035018765.1 Variovorax sp. RTB1 | reverse complement strand
GGGTAGGCTGAACACCCGGGTCAAATTTGAAGCGGCACAACCCTCACAGGTGGGTCAATTTTCGGCCGGCGCCAACAATCGGCCGCCTTCAAAAGAATTCGGCGCCGGTCGGATGGCGTGCTGTGACGCCATGTCTTGAATGCGGTACCGGCCGAATCTGCGGCTGCGGTGGCGTCTTTCACGCCCCCGGCGGCTGCGGTCGTGACGACGTTGTTGGTGATCGGGTGACGACGCTCGAACGTTGCACTGCCTTGTGCGACGCGCTTCTCGTTGTCTAGGATCAGTTCGGATTGCATGACGTACCTTGATTTTGAGATTGAGTAATTGGGGAGGCTTCGCGGTTCGATAGGGGTGCTGTACTCACGCCTTTGGTCGCAGTATCTCTGCCATGCGTTCCCCGATCAGCGCGCAGGTCGCCATCGTCGCGACCGCGGGGATGCGCGGCATGATCGAGCTGTCTGCGATCCGCAGGTTCTGTACGCCGTTGACACGAAGCTTGGCGTCGACGACCGCGCGGTCGTCCTTCCCCATGCGGCATGTGCCGACCTGATGGAAATAGGTCGTGGCGCCGTTTCGCACGAAGTCGTCCATCGCCTGTCCGCTGAGCGTCTTGCCTGGGGCGACCTCGCGCTTCACGAATGGGCGCATGGCAGAGGAGTTGCCGATCTCGCGGCAGACCTCGATGCCATGCGCCATGGCCTTGACATCGTCGGGATGGCTGAGAAAGCGTGCGTCGACGATCGGTCGATCATTCGGGTTGGCGGACCGGAGCCTGATCTCGCCCCGGCTCTTCGGCGCGACGAGCCCGGAGCACAACGCCCAACTGGTCGGTGGCGGGGAGAACTGCTTGGCGACGACGTCGCTGGCATATGGCAGCTCGATCTGAACCAGATTCAGGTCAGGCGACAGAAGGTCGGACCGGCTCTTAAGGAACCCCGAGGCGTTCGCTGCGCTGTTGCGATGCGGGACATGCTCGTTGGGCTCCCAGATGCACCCCCCGTGGAGCAGATGATCGTGAAAGTTCTGACCGACCTCTGGGGAGTGGACGACCGTTTTGATACCGTGCGAGCGCAGTTGTTGCTCGTCGCCGATCCCGCTGAGCATCATGAGCTTGGGTGTGTTGATGCCACCCGAGCAGAGGATGACTTCGGCGTTGGCCTGAATGCGGATCGGGGCGCCATCGCCCTGGCGCAACTCGACACCTGTGACCCGCGTGCCCGAGAAGGTGAGGCGATCCACGTGGGACTTCACCAGGAGAGTGACGTTCTTGCGCGCCAGCACGGGATACAGATAGGAGCGCGCCAAGCTCTGCCGGCGACCATCCCTGATGATCTGGTTCATCAATGCGAAGCCGCCGCTGCCGAGTTCGCGCGCGCCGTTCAGGTCATCCAGGATCGGCATGCCCAGCGATTTGCACGCGGCAAGCATTCCCAATGCGACCGGTGGCGGGTCGAACGCAGGTTGAACCCAGACCGGGCCACCTTTGCCACGGTAGTGCGAGTCGGGCTTGCCTTGCCAGTTTTCCATTCGGCGGTAGATGGACAGCGCGTGCTCATAGCCCCAGCTCGCATCGCCGCTTTCCTGTGCCCAGTGGTCCAGGTTTGCCTTGAAGGGACGCGCCCAGATGGTCGCGTTGATGCTGCTGCCGCCCCCCACCACCTTGCCCATGGTCTCCGCGATGGCACGGTTGTTCGTGCTGGCCGCTGGCAGCGCCGCGTCCTGCCAGTCCCGCTCGGTTCCGAGGTTGGTAAACCACAGCTTCGGGTCCATGACGGACGGTGCCGTGTCCCAGTCGCCGGCTTCGATCACCAGGATGCTGGCATTCGTCTTGGCGGCAAGTCGGCCGATCAGTGCAGAGCCGCCGCTGCCCGTTCCGACGATGACGTAGTCGTATGCCGGAAGCAGCTTGGCCGAGCGCTCCGCCTGGTTGGCACGCGCTGCGTCCAGGTCATCGGCAAGTGACGGAAGACTGGCACTGGCCAAGCCGGCCGCTGCGGCTGCTCTGAGAAAGCTGCGCCGGTCTAGACGACCCGCGAGCAGAGCCTGTTCAAGTCTGTCCAACAAGCCGTTGTCCTGGCTTGCGTTGTAAGTATGGCGAGTAGGTTGCATGTCGTTGTCCACCTCCGAATATGAAAAAGAGTCCCCTTGCTGCCGCACGTTGAGCCTGAGCACCGTGTTGGCAACGGACTGCAAGGTAAGTGAGGCGATGGCGTTGCCGGTACATCGGGAATACCCGGGCGGCGCGTTGTTCCGTTTTGGAACGATCGCGACGCCCTGTCTTCACACAGAAAGCGAAGGGCGTGCTGGACGACCGAGCCGTCGGTAGATCAAGCCGCGGGAGACGCCGAGTATTTCTGCTGCTCTGGTCAAGTTGCCTTCGCAAGCTGCCAGCGTTTGCTCGATCAGGTCTTTCCCGCAGTCTTGCAGCCGAGGCGAGCGCTGGCTCGGAGCCTGCTGTTCTGGCGCGTGCATCGGTTCGAGCGAGTCGCCGCTTTCGGAATGCACCGCTTCGAGATGGATGCGCACAGCGGGGGTCATCCCGGTCGGTGTGTCGCTCGAAGCCGTATGGGTACGACTGTTCGCAGCATCGAGATCCAGGCGCCCCGCGTCCACACCGAGAACGAGATCGCGATGCCCATCCTGTACTTTCATCTCGGACCGTGCCCAGACCATCAGTCCGTTTGCCAGCCGAAGCAGGCCGGAGCCGGATCGGGGCAATGAGGCCAGCTGCGAGGTGGTTGCATCGAACGCAGCTTCGACAGAAGTCGTCTCGGCACGGGGTTTGACCGGTCCGAGGCCGAGGAGCCGAGACGCCGAATTGTTCGCCCAAGCCAGATCGCCGTTCTTGTCGACGCCCACCAGCGCAACGAAATTGGAATCGACCAAAGCGGGATCGATCTGGAATCGAACGACCAGGTGCTCGCTCGCTTGCGACAGGAAAAGACGGTTCTCGATCGCAGCGGCGTACAGCCCGACAACTGCGGTGGCATCGAAGCAAAAGGGAATGGCTTCGCTTGAGATATCCAAGACGCCGGCGAGCTGTCCACGAATGTTGCGGATCGGTGCGGCGGCGCAATGCATGGAACCGACCGCGTCGAAGAAGTGCTCTGCGCCATCGACGGAAACGGCAAGTCCTGTGCGCGCGGCAACCCCAGGTGCCGTCGTGCCGACGGCTTCTTCGCAAAGGTTGACACCCACACGTGCGGCAATCAGCATGATCGATTCGTGAGCGCGCCCGACGCAAGTAGCGCCGACGATCACGCCGCTGGCATCGGTGAGCATCGCCGCGCAGGAGGTTGCGCCCAGGACGGATTGCAGCTTTGGAAGTTCGTCCAGCCATGCTTGCACCAGCTCGTGATTCTTCTGCAGCGCCAGGTGCGTGCGGCTGGGCGACACCGGCTGGAATGCCACTTTTTCCGACGGGCTCGCGTGCAAGCGCTGACAGCGCGCCCAGGATTCGTAGACGGCGTCGCTCACGACACCCGATGGCAGCAGTCCTTCCTCGAAGTACCGCTGTCGAGCCAGTTCAACGCGCGCGCGTTTCGACGCGAAGAAAGGGAAGGGGACGGAAGCGTTCATATCGATTTCGGCTTGATTCCATCGATGGGTTTGCACTGTCGCGCCTTACATGCCTGTCATCCGGGTTGAATCAGGCCGGGGCATCTGAACTCGACCTGTGGACGTGGAGCGCTTCGAAGATGGGTGCATCACTGAAGCGGAAAAGATCGAGGGCAGAAGCGCTGTCGTTGCCGCAACTGGCGGTGAACGAAGACCATGACGGGACGACGAACAGATCGCCCCGTTTGACCGTCCACTTTCGTTCGTCGACCGTGATCTGTCCCTCGCCCTCGAACACTTGATAGACCGACGAGCCGACTTCGCGCAGAGCCGCGGAGCGTGCTCCGCGACGGATACGGTGCATTTCGCAACGCATGGTCGGCAAGACATCGCGTCCGCTGCTCGGGTTGGTGAAGCGCACTGCGGCATGCCCGGGGCTCAGCGTGCCTTCGTGACCTTCGTCTTCCAGCGCGAGCTGATCGGCCAGAGCGCGATTGGTGTCGGCCCAACGATATGCCAGCAACGGTGTGGCGGTTGGCGCGTCTGGCTGGGACAGCGGCCGCAGTCCCGGATGGCCCCAAAGCCGTTCGGAGCGCGATCGATCCGGCGTGCCCATCTCGGCATCGGCGACACGCTCGCGGCCAACCTCGAAGAACTGCGATTCAGTGAAGTACGAAAACGGAATGTCGAGTCCGTCGATCCAGGCCATCGGTGCGGTCGCGGCGTTGTGGTGCGAATGCCAGTTCCATCCCGCTTGCGGCAAAAAGTCGCCTCGTGACATCCGGACCGCATCGCCATTGACGACGGTCCAGACACCTTCCCCTTCGACGACGAAGCGGAATGCATGTTGGGTGTGGCGATGCTCGGGCGCGTTCTCGCCAGGCATCAGATATTGAATCGCGGCCCACAGTGTCGGCGTCGCAAAGGGCCGTCCACCCAGCGCAGGGTTGGCGAGGGCGATGGCCCGTCGCTCACCGCCGCGGCCGACAGGGACGATGCGTCCGGCCTCGCCTGCCAGCTCGAGCAGGCGATCCCAACGCCAGACGTGCGGCGCTGCTTTGCTGCGCGGATGACGTGGCATCAAGTCGCCGATCTCGGTCCACAAGGGGACCAGCATTTCTCGCTCGAAGCCGCGGTAGAGCTGTTCCAGCTCGGGACTGGGATCGGGCTGTCCGGGGCCAGCTGCCACCGTGAGACGAACGGGAGAGGGAACGGCGTCGACGATCATGGAAGTCTTTCGTGGGGTGCGCACCGCAGTAGATGCGAAGTGGCGTCGGTTCGGCGTCAGTCTGCCGGGCCGACCGTCAAGGAGATGGTCCCGACGCCTGCGACGCTGCCTTCAATATGGTCGCCTGGCTGCAGTGGACCGACGCCCTCCGGTGTGCCTGTGAAGATCAAGTCGCCGGGTTGAAGGTGATAGAACTTCGAAAGGTCTTCGATGAGTTCGGGGATGTTCCAGATGAGTTTGTCCAGGTCGGAACTCTGGCGCGTCTGGCCGTTGACGCTGAGCGCGAGAGCGCCGCTTTCCAGCACCGTTCCCGTCATCGGCACGATCTCCGACACTACCGAAGATTGCTCCACGTCCTTGCCGAGATCCCACGGCCGGCCCTTGTCTCGCGCCACGAGCTGCAGGTCGCGCCGGGTCATGTCCAGGCCGCATGCGTAGCCGTAGATGAGCGACGCCGCATCGGCACGCTTCACGCGAAACCCCGCCGCGCCGATGACTACTACCAGCTCCATTTCGTGGTGATAGTTCTTCGTCTCTGCGGGATACGAAACCGTGGCACCGGACTCGACCAGTGTGGACGGGCTCTTCGTGAAATAGAACGGCGACTCCACGGACTTGTCGACAGGGCGCCCCATCTCGACCGCGTGGGCGTGGTAGTTGCGGCCCACGAAGAAAAGGCGATTGACGGGTGCGCGTTCGGACTTGCCGCGCACCGGAAGTGACGGGACAGCGGGCGGGGTCCAAAGGTAGGTGGTGGTCATGTGGGTCTCGGTGAAGAAATGGTTGTGTGCAAATGCGGGACTAAAGTTTGGAAAGCGGCATCTCGACGTCGGCCAGCAGTGCTGGGTCGACCAGGGTGCCCCGCTCGATCAGCCGTCGCGCAAAGCGCAGATCTCGCGCTGAGTTCGGTCCGAGTGCAGCGGCGACCTTGCCGTGATCCAGAAAGAACATCACGAATGCGTTGGAGTTCGCGTTGCCCCGCAACACGGTCTGGTGCGCTGGAGCGGGCATGCCATAGATCTGCAGGTTCACGTCGAATTGATCCGACCAGAACCAGGGGAGAGGCTGGTGGTCGACATCCATGCCGAGGACGGCACAAGCGGCCGCAATGCCTTGTTCCTGCGCGTTCTGCCAGGACTCCAGCCTCATATGCCGGCCGGCCCACTTGGAGTGCCAAACGGCGACGTCACCTGCCGCGAAGATGTCAGGGTCGGAGGTGCGGCATTGCGAGTCGACAGAAACACCCCCGTCGCAGGCCAAACCTGCCGCACGTGCGAGTTCATCGTTGGCAACAAGGCCGACGCTGATGAGCACGACATCGGCTTCAACCTCACGTCCGTCACGCAACATTGCGATCAAGGCCCCTGAGGCCGATGGCGCCAGGCGCGCGATGCCGGCGCCCAGTTCGACCCGGACCCCGTGCGAGGTGTGCAGACGCAGCAAGTAGTCAGAGACCCCGGGCGGGACGGTCCGTTCGCAAAGACGTTCGGACGCCTCGACGATGGTGACGTCCAGCCCCTTCTTCCTTGCGGTCGATGCAACCTCCAGGCCTATCCAACCGCCGCCGATGACCAGCAGCCGTTTGTCTGCGACCAGCGCGGCACCCAGCTTTTCAGCATCCTTGATGCTGCGCAGCATGAAGACGCCCGGCAGATTTGCACCAGGAATATTCAGACTGCGGGCCCGTCCGCCGGTGCAGAGGATCAGCTTGTCGTACGAGATCGGCTCGCCTTGCGTGAGCCGGACCGTTCTGGATCGCCGATCGATCGCAGTCACTCCCACGTTCTGTCGCCAGTCGAGTTGGAGTGCTTCGAATGCCTCGGGCTTTTGCAGATAGGTCGACTCGACCATGGCATGCCCGGACAGCACGGCTTTGGAAAGTGGGGGCCGCTCGTACGGCCTGTGCGCTTCGTCGCCTACGAGAACGATCCGGCCAGCAAAGCCTTTCGTTCGCAGGGTCTGGGCGGCCCAGCCGCCGGCTTGCCCACCACCCACGATGACGATGGTCTCAGTGCTCATGGCGTGTTCAACCCCATTGCTCAGCCGAGAGCCAAATACACGCGGCCTGCTTCGATCTTCACGGGATACGAACGAATGGCTTCAGTGACGGGGGCGCAGGTCGGGGCGCCGTTGCGCACGTCGAACTTGCCCTGGTGCAAAGGGCACTCGATTTCGTGGCCCTCCAGAAACCCTTCGCACAAACGCGCGTGGCCATGTGTGCAGAGGTTGTCGGTGGCGAAGACTTCACCCTCTACGTTGTAGAGCGCCAGGTCGCGTCCATCGACGACTTTTCCGATGACATCGTCGGCTGGTACCTCATCGAACGAGGCCGCATCGGTCCATTGGATTTCGCTCATGATGTCCTTACAGCGGATAGATGATCGAGTTGGGAATCATCTCGCTGTCGTAGATGACCTGGCGCGACTTGAACTTGAGTCCGTCCTCGGTTCGAACGACGGTGTCGATGTATCGACCCACGTTGAAGACCGTCGACAGTTCTGAAAGCTTGGTGCGAAACACCGCGTAGTTCGCTTCGCATTCGAAGCGGTCCTGCTCGGCTTTCAAGACCAGTGGTGAACCCACGACGTGGCGTTGATAGTAAGGATCGTGGAACAGCGTTTCGCGGATGCCGTAGACACGGTCCTTCAACATGCCCTTGCTCTCGAAGGACAGCGTTGCGAGCGGGAAGCCACGTTCATAGTTCTCTCGTGGCTGCAGGCGATAGGTGCAATCTTCGGTGAAGAACTCGGGCCACAGTTCCCAGTTTCCTGAACTCACGGCACTCGCATAGCTGGCGTACAGCTGATTCAAGTCGAGATGGTCTTGAAAGTTCATGTCACGCCTCCATGACCTTGCGCCAGTACTCGTACATGCCGCGGATCAGCGTCTCGGTGACCATGTGATCGGTGTCGCCCACTTCACGGCCTCCCAATTCAGCGAGCGTGCGATGGAAGGGCTTCTGCTCGAAGCCTTTTTGCGATAGCTCGATGACCTCACCGTCGTCGGCCGATACGAAGCCGGCCGGCCCGAAGAGATTGGCCTGGCGGAGCCGACGCTGCGTCATCTCGGCATCGTCCGCCTCGAATCCGAAATGCGTCCAGACGAAGTCGAAGGCACCGGGCCCGCTGGGTTGGATGTGCCGCGTCGACACGCTGTTGACCTGCTGCTGAAGAATGACGCTCGGAAACAGCGTCATCAACACCGCAGTGGGCCCATCCCACCAAGCCTCTGGTTTGATGTCGAGGAAACGAGGGTCGTTGAGCTGCATGCTTTCTTTGAAACTCGAAACCTGCGTGACCTCATCCGCCTTGCCACTGGCCCCGCGCGTCGAAATCATCGCGGCATGCCGGTGGTGCCGGTCCATCTTCAGTTCTGATTTGTTGTCAGCGCGCCAGAGTCCGAATGTGACGAACCACGTGTGCAAGAGCCCCGGATGGTAGGGATCCTTGATGTTCTCCTGCATGAGTTTCCAGTTGCCTGGAATGCGCTGGCGGTTGTAGCCAAGGATCGTCAGCTTGCGGCCGTCGAAAAGACGATCGAAGTAACGGAGGATCTCAGGCCCCATGAAGTCTTCGAGCGACTCGATCTCGGAGTCGAATGATGCGAATACGACCCCACCGCGCGCGCCGACTTTCAGCTTGTTGAGGCCATGGTCGGCCGTCTTGAAGTCTGCGGGCATGCCGCCGTTGACTTTGCCATCCTGCTTGACGCCTCGGCGGAAAGGGACGCCCTGCAAATCGCCGGTCAGCGCATAGTTCCATTGGTGGTACGGGCATGTGAACCCTTCGGCTTTGCGGTTGCCATGCCGCTCGCGGCAGAACTGCATGCCGCGGTGAGCGCAAACGTTTTCGACCACGCTGATCGAGTCCTCGGAGTCGCGCACCATGATGACGGATCGCTCACCGACCACCGTGCGCTTGAAGTCTCCGACCTTGGGGATCTCTGCCTCCAGGCCCACGTAGCACCAGTGGTTCCGATAGAAGAAACGCTCCAGCTCGCGCCGATGCTGGTCTGCCTCCGTGTAGGCCATGAAGGGGATGCGGCTGGTGCCCTTGTCTTCCCAGTGGATTTGCTGGGGAAACACGGCTGAGGTGTTGTCCATTTTTTGTCTCCTGTCCAGCCGTGTGTCACAGCTGCTTATCGCGGTACAAGAATGATCCGGCCTGGGCTCTCATCGTTCAATAGAATATGAACAATAAGAAAAATTGATTTCGCGAATGTGAGGTGCGCAATGGAACTCAAGGACATCGACCTCAATCTGCTGGTCGTCTTTCAGCAACTGCTTGTGGACCGGCGTGTGTCGAAGGTTGCCGAGAACCTCGGCCTGTCGCAACCGGGCGTCAGCAATGCGTTGGCGCGTTTGCGCAAGGTGACGAACGATCCACTGTTTCTTCGCACCCCGACCGGGATGGAGCCGACCCCGTTTGCGCAGCAGCTGGCCGAGCCGACCGCCCGTGCGCTTCAGGTCATTCATTCCGCAATGAACCAACAGGCGAGTTTTGATCCGGCGACCTCGCAGCGTGCGTTCACGGTGGGGATGACCGACATAGGGGAGATCTACTTCTTGCCGAAGTTGATGAAGGAGATAGCCCGTGTCGCGCCTGGCATCACGCTCAGCACGGTCCGAAACGCTGCGGTGAATTTGCAGGACGAAATGGAGGCGGGGCACGTCGGGTTGGCAATCGGCTTGCTGCCGCAACTCAAGGCGGGCTATCACCAGCGCCGGCTGTTCAAGCAACATTACGTCTGCATGTTTCGAAGCGGTCATGCGCTCGACAAGCGGTCGATGTCACTGAGCGAATTCTCGAACGCGGAGCATGTTGTCGTCATCTCGAAAGGCACCGGCCATGGAAAAGCAGACGACCTGCTGGAGCGCAGGAAAATCAGCCGCAAGGTCGTACTGACCGTTCCCCACTACGTTGCTGTCGGGCACATATTGCACGACTCCGACTTGGTGGCAACCGTTCCGGAGCGTCTCGCGCAAGCCTTGGCACAGCCGTTTGGACTTGCTTATGTTCGCCATCCCGCCAAGCTCCCGGAAATTGCCATCAATCTCTTTTGGCATCGACGCTACAACAAGGATCCGGCCATCGCATGGTTGCGGGCCTTGATCGTTAGCTTGCACGGGGAGGGCGGTTCGTAGCGAGATCGTGTGCGTTGATCACGCTGGACCAGCAGCCGTTTGTCTTTGCGATCACGCAGTGCGGGCAAGCAGACCGTGGCCGCTGCGAGTCTGAAACAGAGATCCTCCCTGAACCGGACGCGCGCATCGCTGCCGCTGATCGAGCACGACATCGCAATCCGCATATCGATAGCTGAAATGCTTCTAGGCCGACGCTGGTGAAACGCGCATTGCGGCTGCACAGTCTGATGTTTCATTTCTCGGTAGCCTGCTGAAGCCGCCTTGAAGTTAACTTCTTTCTCTAGCGTTCCAACATGGCAAAAAAACTCAAGATCGTCGCCGTCTCCGGCGGCCTGCAACGTCCCTCACGCACCCTTGCACTGGTAGAAAACTTGCTCGAAGGGTTGAACGATGCGGTGCCTGCCAACACGCGGCTGATCGAGCTGGGCGAGATCGTCCCGAAGTTCGGCAGCGTGCTGCAGCGCTCCCATCTGCCCGCGGAGATCGAGTCGATCCTGCGCGATATCGAGACGGCCGATTTGCTGCTGGTCGCCAGCCCGATCTATCGCGGCTCTTACACCGGGCTCTTCAAGCACCTGTTCGACTTCGTTCACCACGAGTCGTTGATCGACGTGCCGGTGCTGCTGGCCGCGACCGGCGGCAGCGACCGCCACGCGCTGGCGATCGACCATCAGCTGCGGCCGTTGTTCAGTTTCTTTCAGGCCCACACACTGCCCATCGGCGTGTATGCGACCGACAAGGAGTTCGACAACTACCGTGTGAGCAGCGACGCGCTGCGGGCACGCATCGCATTGGCCGTCGAGCGTGCGGTGCCGGTGTTGTTGCAACGCAGTCAGCGCGCTGTCGCGGCGCCGGCATCCGCCTTGGCTTGAGCGCGGAGCAGCGAAACGGCCTATCCGCTCTTGTTGCCACTCAACTCGCGTTGGCGCCGACTGTCCAGTAGAAGGTCGGATCGATCCCGTTGAGTGCGTGGTCGCCCACCACGCGCGCCTTGTAGATGACCGGGTTGTGCGACGCCAGCGTACGGGCGTTGCGCCAGTGCCGATCGAGCCGCGCGTCTTCCTGTAGCGCGGACGCGCCACCGACGTCGAACAGCCGCGTGGCCGATTGCAGCACCGCATCGCCGATGAACACCTGCGCTTTGGCCATGCGCAGTTCCACATCCACCAGCAACTCGACAGGCACGGGTTCGCCCGCCGCACGCAACCGGTCGATGTCGCCCAGGCCGGCGGCAACGGCCCGCACGGTGGCTGTGGTTGCGAAGGCCGTGGAGGCCAGCTGGCCGATGAGTTGCTGCACCAGCGGGTCTTCACGCGGCGTGCCGCCGCTGCCATGGCTGTACACGCGCTTGCGTGCCTGCACGAAGGCGATGGCGTCGCGCTCGATGGCGCGTGCGATGCCGGCCAGCGTCGCAAGATGCACGGTTTGAAAGAAGGCGGTCATCGGCGTGGGACCGGTGCGTGCGCTCGGCAACACGTTGGCCGGGTCGATACGGACATCGCGAAACCGCGTCGTGCCTGAAGCACTCAGCCGTTGACCGAAGCCGCGCCAGTCGTCGACCTGCTCGACGCCTTGGGCATCAGCAGGCACCAGCACCAGTACCCGCTCGTTGGCGCCTTCCTCGCGTTCATCGATGCGCTGCGCAGCGACGCCGATCCAGTTCGCATAGAGCGTGCCGGTGCTGTAGAACTTGTCGCCGTCCAGCCGCCAGTGGTCGCCATCCCTGCGCAGTTTGGTTTGCAGACTGCCCAGCGCGCCGTGGCCCAACTCGGTGGAGGCATTGCCGAAGATGACGCCATCCGCGGCAAGACGAAACCATCGCTCATGCGAAGCCGAACCGACCTCGGCGAAGAGCCGCTCTATGAAGCCGAAGTGCGCCCAAAGCACCTGCGGCAAGTTGGAGTCAGCCTCGCCGAGCTGGATCAGGAGATCGAAAAACTGCTCCGGCGATGCGCTTGAAGATCGGGTGAAAGCGTTCGGCGAGTTGCTGTGAAGAGAACTTGGTGGAAGGGCGAGGGACAGCGGCGGCAGCGAAAGGAGTTGTAGATGACATCGACTTTCGACTTAGTGCCGTGCGGGAATCGAGCCGCCAGCGCCCGGCGAACGCGATAGCAGTTGTGCCAGTGCCGACTCGGGCAGCGCTTCGCCTTCATCTGCTGTGCCATTTCCAAGCGGACCCAATGCGGCAAGTGCATCTTCAACGGCCGGTCGCGTCAGCGTCGGCGAGAAGGCTTCGATGAAAGCGTAGACATAGGAACGCAGATAAGCGCCACGGCGCACCGCCAGCTTGGTGAGGTTGATGCCGAACAGATGTCCGACGTCGACCGCGCGCAGTCTGAGATCGCGCTCGGCTTCGAAGGCAATGCTGGCGACGATGCCGACGCCCATGCCCAGTTCGACGTAGGTCTTGATGACATCGGCATCCATCGCCGTGATGGCCAGGTCCGGCTTGAGGCCGGCCTCGGCGAAAGCCTGATCGATACGCGTGCGTCCCGTGAAGCCGCTGTCGTAGGTGACGAGCGGATAGCCCGCCAGGCGCTCGATAGTGAGCGGCCCTTCGAGCAGCGCATGGCCTGGCGGCACGATCAACGAATGCGTCCAGCGAAAGCACGGCAGCGCCACGAGCTGCGTGTAGTCGCCCAGCGCTTCGGTGGCGATGCCGACATCGGCCTCGCCTTCGAGCAGCATCTGAGCGACTTGCTGCGGCGATCCCTGGCGCAGGTGCAACTGCACGTTGGGGAAGCGGCCGCGAAACTCCTGCACCGCCATCGGCAGGGCGTAGCGGGCCTGCGAATGCGTCGCGGCGATGGAGAGCAAGCCGTCTTCTTGCGCCAGGAATTCCTTACCGGCCTGGCGCAAGTTCTGGCTCTCCATCAGGACGCGCTCGATGATCGGCAGCAGGTGACCACCGGGCGCGGTGAGCCCGGTCAATCGCTTGCCTGCGCGCGCGAAGAGGGCGATGCCCAACTCGTCTTCGAGTTCGCGAATCTGTCGGCTAACGCCGGGCTGCGAGGTGTGCAGCGCATGCGCCGCTTCGGTGAGATTGAAGCCGCATCGCACGGCTTCGCGCACGGAGCGCAACTGTTGGAAATTCATGGAACCCAGAAAAAAGAAGCAGTGCCAGCAGGCAGCTGGCCTTCAATTCTGTGCGCGCGCCTTCGAATTCCGAACTACCGATTCGTTGCTTTCAAATAAGGGAATGATCTGAGTGGACCTCGCAAAAACTCGCGAGCTCAAGCACAGACAGCGGGCGTGCGGCTGCAACGAAAAACGCATCAGCAAACACGAATTCGTTCGTTTGCGACTGGCCTGCGCGTCCCCAGAATCCGCTGGCTTGCCCCTCGTTCCTTTTCTTCACGATCCCCGGAATCTCACATGCTCCTCGTCCCCACTGCGCAAGCCCGATGCGTGATTGCACGCACGGCATCGGTCTGGCGCATTGCGCCAGTCTCGCAACGCGAGGTGGCGCGGCGTGCGCCGCACGGCTATGTGCCGGTCCGCATCGTTCGGCGCCTGCAGGCGGCCATCGTGGCATCGCAGCGGCCCGTCTTCGCGCACTCGTGGTGAAAGCCGTGGTGGATACAACGCGTTGCCGGCCACCGTCCGATGAACTTTCGGTGACTGCATTGGACTTCCGCTGTACGCGCGTCGCCGTTCTACTTTCTGGGCGACAGCTACGTACAGCCTTCTCCATCAGCGCCGTTCCCCTTCAAGATGTTGAGCGTGTCGAAACATCCGATAGCCGATGCGGACGGTTCTGGCCGATGTGGCAGTCTGTGCAAAAGACAGCGCGGAATGGCCGCAGCAAATGCGACGGCACTCGCTTGCAAAAGGGCGCGTCGGCCCGTTCAGTCGCCCCGGATACCGGCGCTGACCAGCAGCGGCGCCCAGGCCCGCCGGTCTTCGTCGACCCTCGCGGCGAGTTGTGCCGGCGTGCTGTGCACGGCGACCATCGCCGCGTCATGGAATCGCCGCCCCAGTTCCTCGCGAGCGACGACAGTGTTCACTGCCGCCGAGGCTTCTTCTGCGACGCTGGCCGATGCGCCACCCGGCAGGAAGAAGGCGAACCACTCGCGCATTTCCGATCGTGCGTAGCCTTGCTCGACCAGCGTTGGCACGCCCGGCGAAAACCGGCTGCGCTCGAGTCCCGAGGTGCCGAGCATTCGCAGGCGGGCGCCAGCTGCACTCGGCGGACTCGTCGAATTCGCCAGGTGCGGTAACAGCAGCCCTTCCGGCAGCACCAGCACCGCGACCTGGCCGCCGAGCAGCGCGACCATGGCCGGCGGCCCGCCGGGGTATGGCACATGGCGCCAGTCCAGGCCGGCCTTGTCGAACAGCATCGCCTCCAGGATGTGCGGCAGGGTGCCGGTTCCCGGTGATGCCGCATTGGCCGAAGCAGGGTTGCGCCGCATCCAGTCGATCAGCGATGCGATGCTGTCGACATCGGCCGGCACTGCCGGGCCAACGACCACGCCGAGGTTCATTTCCGCGGCAAGCGAAACCGGCCGAAGATCGCGCGCAGGTTCGTAGCCGAGCTTCTCGTAGAGCGTGGGGTAGAGGCTGGCGAGCGCGCCCTGACCAAGCAGCCAGGTCGAGCCATCGGGTGGTGCCGACTTGAGTGCCTGCACCGCGATTTGCCCCGCCGCACCCGCGCGGTTGTCGACGACGACCTGCTGCGCGAACACGCCCGTGAGTTCTTCGGCGAAGCGACGCGCGATGGTGTCCGGCACGCTGCCTGCGGGGCCGGTGCAAATGATTCGAAGCCGCTCGCGCCTGGGTGTCGACGGGGTTTGCGCGAAGCCGAACGGGCTGACGAGCGTGGCGGCGGCGGCGGCGGTGGCGACGGCGATCAGCACGCTGCGCCTTGGCATAAAGCTGTTCAGGCCATTCGTGCTGCGATGCACTAAGCCAGTCGCGAGGGCGTGTGTCTTCATGGTTGCGGCGATGTGATTCGGAGACTCAGCGTAAGCATGCAACCAGCCCGCCACAAGGCGCAGACTTGCAGAACGGGGCCGCAGTAGTGCATAACGGAGCATGCTCGACTGGAATGACCTGAAGTACCTGGTGGCGGTGGCCCGGCACGGCAGCACCCTTGCCGCGGGCCGGGCTTTGGAAGTCGACCAATCGACCGTTCAGCGGCGACTGACCGCGCTGGAGCGACATATCGGGCGCGCCCTGGTTCAGCGTCACACCAGCGGCTACCGGCTCACCGATTTCGGTGCCGAGATGCTCGAGGCGGCGCAGCAAGTCGAGTGCGCCGTGCAGGCCTTCGAGCAGGCGCTCTCTGTCTCCAGGCGCAATGCGGCAGGTGCGATCCGGCTCACCTGCCCGGAGCCTCTGGTCAATCGCCTCACGCGATCAGGCCTGCTCGACCGCTTCAGTGAGCAGCACCCCGGCTTGCACGTCGAGTTCGTGATGAGCGACAAGTACATCGACCTGCGTGCCGGCGGCGCCGATGTCGCACTGCGGTCCGGGGACACCGACGATGGCGTGCTGGTGGGGCGCAAGGTGGGCGACTCGCTGTGGGCCGTCTATGCCAGCAAGAACTACGTGGCGCGACACGGAAAGCCGTCGAGTGTCCAAGAGCTTTCTGCTCACCCGATCGTGGCATTCGAGGAATCGATGGCGGCCCACCGCGCGAGCCAGTGGCTGCGCCAGGTAGCACCCGATGCCACCGTGGTGGCACGCAACGACAGCGTGCTCGGGCTGTTGCTGTCGGTGAAGGCGGGCGTGGGCATCGGCCCGTTGCCGACGGCGTTGGGCGACTCGGAAGCGGAGCTGGTCCGCGTGCTCGGACCGGTCGCTGAGTTATCGCGGGACTGGCGGCTGTTGGCGATGCCGGAGATACGGAAGACGGCTCGTGTGAGTGCCTTCTTCGACTTCATGGTGGCTGAGATGGAAGCGCTCAAGCCTGTCATTACAGGGTAGCCGAAGGCAGCTAGGATCCTTCCATGAACACTGAATACAGCACCCTTGAGAAGACGCCGACGCCCGTCGGCGAGACGAAGCGAAACCTATGGGCGCGCCCGGTCATTTTGCTGATGGGAGGCATCGCCCTCGCGGTACTTTTGAGTTGGACATTGCCGTAGTTGCGGGCGAACGACCGCAGCCAGTCATAAGCGAAAGTCGGAAGTCAATTGGTGCGCGGCATCAAGCGCTCGGTGATTTCGCTTCAAACGCATGGCCCCTATCGCCACCCTGAGCAGCCCGTCCTTGGGGTACGGGCTTGCGGTTGCTGTCCTTTGGTGGCCAGGTCGCTGTGGATACCGCCGCAGTGAAGGCCTGCAAGCTGGTAGCTGACGAGGTGGTCAGCTTCGCGCGATTGATGATGACGGCGACCGCCGGATTGATAGCGAACGCCTTTTTGCGCTAATCGAAAGAGGCGAGGGTTAGTCCTCAATCGTTTCACTCCGGGATTTGTATGATGACCTGCCAACCTGCTCAATGGACGACTTGACCGGTTGGCACTGCCCGGTTGCGACCGTGTGAGCGTTGGTTTGCCTCGAGCAGTCTTTCAAAAATAACAGGAGACAAAAATGACCTTCCTCACTCGCATCGCCGCGACGGCGGCACTCGTGGCATCTACCGCAGCGTTTGCCGCAGGTCCTGCCGTGGTCAGTGGCCCCGGCGAAAACCCCGGTTGCTTCAAGCCTTGGGACGCCAGCACCAAATACTTCCAGTGGCCTGCCAAGAAGGGGCCTTACCGCATCGCGCTGGCCAACGGCTTCGTCGGCAATACCTGGCGCATCCAGATGATCAAGATGGCGAAGGCTTATGCCGCGACGCCCGACATGAAGTCGCAGGTCAAGGAGTTCAAGATCGTGTCGACGGGCACGGACGTGGCGGCCCAGATCGCGGCGATGGACAACTTCATCAACTCCGGCTACGACGCGATCATCACGCTGGCGGTCAACCCGTCGGCCTTCGGTCCGGTAATCAAGCGTGCCAACGCGGCGGGCGTGGTGATCGTGCCGTTCGACAACGTGCTCGATTCCGACCAGGTCATGATGGTCAACGAGGACCAGACCTCGATTGGGTCGCAGTCTGGCGATTGGCTGCTGAAGAACCTGAAAGGCAAGACAGGAAAGCTGTTGGAAGTGCGCGGCCTGCCGGGCAACTCGGTCGACCGCGACCGTCACCTCGGGTTCAGGAAGTCCGTCGAGGCGCCGGGCAACAAGTTCGAAATCATCGAGGTCGTCGGCAACTGGGACGACGGAACAGCGCAGAAGGCGGTCGCGGATGCCGTGTCCGTGCACAAGAAGTTCGACGCGATGTTCGTGCAGGCCGGCTCCACGGGTGCCGTGCGTGCGCTCATCGACGCGAAGCATCCGATGATCCCGGTGTCGGGTGCCGACGAGAACGGTTTTCGCAAACTGTGCGTCGCCAACGCGAAAGACGGCTTGTTGTGCGCATCGATCGGCCAGTCTCCCGGACTGGTCGCGATCTCTATGAAAGCCGCCGTGTCCGCCCTGCAGGGCAAGGTCATGCCGCAGTTGATCTCGGTGCCGATTCCGCAGACCAGCCATCCGAACTTCAAGGCGGGCGAGACCTACTACCCCGACCTGAGCGATAACTTCTTCACTACCAACGAGTTCCCCGACTGCGGTGTGAACCTGAAGGCCACGGACATCATGTCCAAGGACGAGAAGAACAACTAGGCCACACCGCGCACTCGACGCCGTGGAGCCGATCCTGCAACTTATCGACGTGGCCAAGCGCTACGGCGGCGTGCGTGCGCTCGAGCACGCCAGCTTTGCCGTCGCGCCTGGGCGCATTCATGCATTGCTGGGCGAGAACGGTGCGGGCAAGTCGACACTGATCAAGGTCATGTCCGGAGTAGTCCAGCCGGACGAAGGCCGGATCGTCCTCGAAGGCGTGGAGCGTCGGTTCGCGCACCCGCAGCAGGCGGTGCGCGCCGGCATCGCCTGCATCTTTCAGGAACTGTCGCTCATGCCCGATCTGAGCGTGGCAGACAACATCTGCATCACCGATCCACCCACGCGCTTCGGTCTGGTCGATCGCAAGGCACAACGTCGCGTGGCCGAAGCCGCATTGGCGCGAGCGGGTGCCGAAGACATCCATCCGCTCGCGCCGGTGGAGAGCCTCACGCTCTCCCGTCGGCAAATGGTCGAGATCGCGAAAGCCCTGGCGCGCGAACCGAAGATCCTGATCCTCGACGAAGCCACTTCGGCGCTGACCGCGGCCGACGTGAAGCGCGTGTTCACGCTGCTCAATCGGCTGCGCAGCGAAGGCATGGCGATCGTCTACATCTCGCACCGCATGAACGAGATCAAGGAACTTGCTGACGACTGTTCCGTGTTTCGCAACGGCAGCCACGTGGCCACCTTCGCGGCCGGGACGCAGAGCGATGCGCAGACCGTGGAAATGATGATCGGGCGCGACATCGCGCATGCGTACCCCCCCAAGCCCGCACCTTGCGACCCCTCCGGCACGCCGGCGCTCGAGGTACGCGGCCTGTCGTGGAACGGCCGTCTTCACGACATCGACATCGCCGTGCGGCCTGGCGAGATCGTGGGCCTCGGCGGCCTGGATGGTCAGGGGCAGCGCGAGTTGTTCCTGGCCCTGTTCGGCGTGTTGCGCGGTGCGGCCGGCGAACTCTTGCTGGAGGGCCGGCCGGTCAAGGTCCGCAATCCCCGACACGCCAAGAGCACCGAGGTGGGCATCGCCCTGGTGCCCGAAGACCGCAAGACCGACGGGCTGATGCTGCCCATGTCGGTCAACGACAACCTCAGCTTCGCGGCGCTCGATCGCCTGAGCCGCATGGGTGTGGTCGCGACCGCGGTCGAGGACAAAGCCGTGGCGGAGATGGTGCGACGGCTGTCGATCAAGGTGTCGAACGTGCGCGTGCCCGTCGGCACGCTGTCGGGTGGCAACCAGCAGAAGGTCGTCATCGGCAAGTGGTTGATGAACGCGCCGCGCGTCTTGTTGCTCAGCGACCCGACTCGCGGCATCGACGTCGGTACCAAGCAGGAGATCTACGCGCTGCTGCGCGAACTCGCTGCCGCGGGCGCCGCGGTCATGCTGTATTCCACGGACTATGCGGAGCTCATCGGCTGCTGCGATCGGGTCGCGGTGTTCTTCGACGGGCGCATCGTGCGCTGGCTGGCCGGCGCCGAACTCACCGAACACGCGCTGGTGTCGAGCGCGCTCAACCTCGAGGCCGAGACCGCCTGATGCACTCCGACGCGTACTACCGTCTGCGCGAACACCGTGCCACGCTGATCGCAGTGGCCTTGTTCGTCGTGATTTTCGCGCTCTACATTGCCAAGCACCAGGTCGGATGGACGGTGCCTGTTTTGACGACGGCGGCGAACAAGGGCGTGCTGCTGGCCATCGTCGCGATGGCCCAGACGCTCGTGGTCCTGACGGGAGGCATCGACCTCTCGGTCGGCATGGTGTTCGTGCTGGCCAATTGCCTCGCGTCGCATTTGGTGGTCGGTACGCCGTTGCAGGCGGCCGTCGGCGTGATTGCAGTGCTGGCGGCAGGGGCTGCCTGCGGCTTCGTGAACGGCGCGATCATCGTCTACGGAAGGCTGCAGCCGATCATCACCACGCTGGCCACCGGCATCATCTATTTCGGCTTCTCCCTCGGCCTACGGCCGGTACCCGGTGGCGACGTGCAGGCCGATCTCGCCGAGGCGCTCACCGGTGCGTTGCCTGGCGGTGTGCCGACGATGCTGGTCGTGCTGCTCGCCGTGGTGCTGCTGGTGTGGGTCCCGTACAGCCGCTCGGTCGTCGGCCGCGCTGCGCTGGCCATCGGGTCGTCGGAAGCCGCGACCTACATGTCCGGCGTTGCAATTGGCCGGGCAAGGATCGTCGCGTACACGCTGGCCGGCTTTCTGGCCGCCGTGGGGGGTCTGCTGCTGACCTTCGTCACCTTCTCGGGCGAAGCCTCGGCGGCCATCGGCGGCGTCTATACGCTCAATGCGATCGCCGCCGTCGTGATCGGCGGCACAGTGCTGTCGGGAGGCGCCGGCAGCGCCATCGGATCGATCTTCGGCGCCTTCACGCTTCGCACCATCGGTGACCTGCTTTTCGTTTTCGACCTCGAGCCGTTGTGGCAGCCGTTGTTTCAGGGCGTGATCCTGCTGGTGGCGGTCAGCCTCGGTTCGCTCCGCCTGCTCAGGCTCGACAACCGGCTCGACATGTTCAGATGACGCGCGCATGACGACCCTCGTGCTGCGACTTCGCGATTCAGGCCATCTGCCGGTGGTGGCGGGCGCGCTGTGCACGCTCGGCCTCCTGCTGATCGGCAGCCTGTATTCCCGCAACTTTCTTTCGGCCGACTATCTGTTGCTGCAATTGCAGATCGCCTCCTTCCTTGGCGTGGTTGCGACCGGCGCGATGCTCGTCATCCTGCTGGGTGGTATCGATCTTTCGGTGCCGTGGGTCGTCACGGTGGGCGGCATGATGTCGACTGCCGCGGCAGGCTGGTGGGGCGACACCGGCGCGTTGCTGGCCATTCCTTTCGGCATCGGATGCGGCGCGATGCTGGGCTTGCTCAATGGCATCGGCGTGGCGTACCTGCGGGTGCCCTCGATGATCTTCACTCTGGGCATCAACGCCGTCGCCCAGGGCCTGATCGTGCTGCAGACCGGTGGCTTTGCGCCGCAAGACCGGGCGACCCCTGCGATGCACGAACTGGCGACCGGGCGGCTGGTGTTCGGCTTGCCGAATGCGTTGCTGGTGTGGGCTGTCGTCGGCGCTGCGACCATGTTCCTGCTGCACCGCACGACGCTGGGCCGCTCGATCTATGCCGTCGGAAACCGCGAACGCGCGGCCTACCTGTCCGGCATCGACACGCGACGAGTCACCCTGCTGTGCTTCGTCATCGCCGGGGCATGCTCGGCCGCGGCCGGTGTACTGCTCACCGGCTATTCGACCAAGGCTTACCAGGCAATGGGCGACGCCTACCAGTTACCTGCCATCGCAGCGGTGGTGCTGGGCGGCACCAACATATTGGGTGGACGAGGCTCCTACCTCGGCACCGTCGTCGGCGTGGTGATGATCACCCTGCTGCAATCGATCCTGTCGGTGATGCAGATTCCGGAGATGGGCCGTCAGGTGATCTATGGCGTGGTCATCATCGCGATGCTGCTCGTCTACGGGCGTGGGCGCCGGCACTCGGAATGAAGCGCGGCCCGCAGGCCGAGCGCATCGCCAGCACGATGAACCTGCCGGCCGCCCCCGCCCCGGGCCGCCTGCTGTCGGTCGACCGGTTGTCGGATCGACTGGCCTCGATTCTCGCTTCGCAGATCGAACTGGGCGAATTGCGACCCGGCGATCGTTTGCCGACGGAAGCGCACCTCGCCAATGCCCACGGCGTGTCGCGCAGCGTCGTGCGCGAGGCCTTGCACCTGCTTCGCTCGCGCGGGCTGTTGCGCTCGCGCCAGGGCTCCGGCGCATTCGTTCAGCCGCCTTCGACGACGCAACCGCTGGTGTTCGATTCGCGCGTGCTGACTTCTCCCTTGTCCGTTGTCCAGGTGGTCGAGGTGCGTCGTGCGCTCGAGGGAGAGATGGCGGCACTCGCGGCCGAGCGGGCGACCGCGACGCAGGTGCGGTCAATGCGCATGGCATTGAAGGCGCTCGACGCTGCAACCGCCGCCGGAGCCGACGGTGTCGCCGAGGATTTGTTGTTCCACCGCAAGATTGCAGAGGCGACCGGCAATCCACAGTTCGGATTGTTCATCGGCTTCATCGAGCAATACCTTCGCGACGCGATGCGCGTGACGCGGGCCAACGAGGCACGCCGGTCGGACTTCGCGAATGCCGTTCGGGCTGAGCACGCGGACATCGTGCAGGCCATCGCCGAACACGACAGCGCGCGTGCGCGGCGCATGGCCACGCGCCACATGAAGCGAGCCGTGCTGCGCCTGTCCGAAGGTGGCGTGACGCCAGCAGCCGATTAGCGACCGGCCCTGCCGCTTGACGGTCTCTTACGGAGAGCCGCAGGCGGGCGCTGCCACGTGACAATGGACCGGAAGCGCTGCTGTGGGCAGCCCACCCTTACAAACCCGTGTCAGAAAAGACGCCGTTCTATTGCAGGGAGCGTATGAAATAGGTAACTCCGGCGTGTCCGCCGACTCGACGTCGCGTTAGTGCGTTATCTTCGACTTCCCATGACCACCGTGCCAACGCCGCCGCAACTCGCCCACATCGATGACGATGCACTCGCGAGCCTCGCTGCGAGCTGGCGTGCGCAGGCGGCACGTGGTGACCGAGAAGCCTTTGGCATCGCGCATGCACTGGAAGTCGAACGCAGGCGACGCCTGCGGGCGAGCCAGATGCAACAACTGCCGCCCGAGAAGCCGCCGATTGCGCGGCCGTGGTGGAAGTTCTGGAATTCGGCAGCCGACGACCAGTCGATGTGGCCGTCCTGACGGACCGATAGCGGACGCCGCGCCAGCGAGCTTCGACACCGACACCACGCAACGTAGTGCCGGTCATGGATGAATACCCTCGGTCGGTTTTGCCGGGCGCTGAAATACATTGCCCGTTGAGACAACGATGCCGCGATACAGCGGTGCCGCACACCCATAGGACGTCATGACCATCAGCCACACCTCCGGCATTTCCCGCCGCAAGTTTTCAGGGGCTCTTTCCGGTGCTGTCACCGCGAGCATTGCATTGCCCGGCTTCATGGGTCAGGCGTGGGCGCAGGGTGCCACCATCAAGATCGGCATGTGCGCGCCGGTGACCGGTCCGGCCGCTGAGTCGGGCAGGTATGCACAGATCGGGGCCAAGCTCGCGATCGAAGCTGTGAACAAGGCAGGCGGCGTGCTTGGCAAGGAGGTCGAACTGATCGTCGAAGACGACCAGACCACCAATCCGGGCATCGTGCTGGCATTTTCCAAGTTGGCCTCACAGACCGATATCGTCGGCTTCCTCGGCTCGATTCGTTCGACGCAAGTCCACGCGATGGCACCCGACGTGATGAAGATCGGCAAGCCGGTGATGATCGGTGGCACCGACCCGACGCTCACGCACATGGGCAACCAGTGGCTGTTTCGCTTTCGTCCCAACGACTCGTACTCGGGCAGCGTCATCGCCGAATACGGCGTCAAGACGCTCGGCAAGAAAAAGTGGGCGATCGTGCATTCGACGGACGCTTTTGGCACGGCGGGCGGCAAGGCGCTGACGGCAGGCCTAGCCAAACACGAAGGCACGACCATCGCGCTCGATCAGGGCTACGCCAACCAGAGCCAGGACTTCACGCCGGTGGTGCTCGCCATCAAGCAGTCGGGCGCCGACATCCTCGGCTCCTACTTCACGTTCGAAAACGACCTCGGCGTGTTCGCCCGGCAACTGCGCCAACTCGGCGTGACCATTCCCTACATCGGCTCGCCATCGATCGTGAACATCACGGCCTTGAAGCTCGCCGGCCCGGCGCTCTACGGCACTTACGGCGTGGCGGACTACGCCGAGGAGTCGAGCCCGGCCTCCAAGGCGTTCGGCAAGGCCTACCGCGATGTCGCCAAGGTCGCGCCCGACAACCAGTCGTCATGGACCTACGACGCCATCACCGTGCTGTGCATGGCGATCAACAAAGCCGGCAAGACCGATCCCGTCGCCGTGCGCGAGGCCATCCTGGCGATCCGAAAACACGCCGGCGCCGAGGGCGAGTACAACTTCGACGCCAACGGCGACGGCCTGCATGGCTACAACATCGTGAAGAACGACAAGGGCAACATCGTCTTCGACAAGCACGTCGAGTCGGGCACCTGATCCGCGATGGATCTCGCCCTTCAGCTCTTCTTCACGGGCTTGGGCATCGGCGCGGTGTACGCGCTGGTCGCTCTTGGCTTCGTCTTGATCTTTCGCGCGACCAACGTCGTCAACTTTGCCCAGGGCGAGTTCTCGATGGTCGGCGCGTACCTCATGGTCGTCTTCGCCGTCGACCTCAAGTGGCCGTACGGCTGGGCCTTTCTCGCGGCGCTCACCGGCATGGCGCTGCTCGGTGCGGTGTTCAACCTCGGCGTGTACTACCCGCTGCGCAACCGCACGTTTTTGCCGGTGATCATCGCAACGATCGGCGCGTCCATCTTCCTGTCCAACTCGGTGCTCGCGCTGTACGGGCCGCAACCGCAGGTGCTGGAAGGCTGGTTCGAAACGCCGGGCCTGCAGATCGGCCCGGTGTACCTCGACAGCCAGTACCTGCTCATCATGGTGGTGACGCTGGTTCTGGTCGCCTTCAACTTCTGGTTTTTCGAGCGCACCATGCTCGGCAAAAAACTGCAGGCGACCTCGCAAGACAAGGAGATGGCGTCGTTGCTCGGCATCCCGGTGTCCGCGATGATCATGCTCACCTTCGTGTACTCGGCGCTGCTCGGTGGCGTGGCGGGCATTCTGGTGGCGCCGATTCTTTTCGTGTCGATCCAGATGGGCTCGACCATCGCGCTGAAGGCCTTTGCGGCCACCATCATCGGCGGCTTCGGTGACGTCAAGGGCGCGATCATCGGTGGGCTCGCGCTCGGCGTGATCGAGACTTTCGGTGCCGCCTACATCTCGGTTCCGTACAAGGACGGTTTCGCGTTTCTGGTGCTCGTCGCGTTCCTCATCTTTCGACCGCAGGGCATCTTCGGCGAGCGCGTGGCCGAGAAAGCATAGCCGTGGCGAGCACACGGCAGACGTTGGGTACCCTGGGCTTCGCGGCCCTGGCGGCAGCAGCGGTGGCAGTCGTCACGCTGGTGCCGATGCAGGACTACACGGTCCACATCCTGGTGCAGACATCGACCTTCGCCATCGCGGTGTTCGGGCTGACGGTGGTGCTCGGGCTCTGTGGGCAAATCAATCTGGCGCAGGCGGCGTTCTTCGGGTTCGGCGCGTACGCGGTCGGGCTCGGCACCGCGGACCTGCACATGAACTTCTGGCTTGCGCTGGCAATGGGCGCGGGCATCGCGCTGGTAATGGGTGCCTTGCTCGGCATGACCACGCTCAAGCTGGGCGGTCACTACCTCGCGATGGTGACCATCAGCTTCCAGCAGATCGTGACGCTCATCATGGTCAACTGGATTCCGGTGACGCACGGGCCCGATGGCGTCGGGCGCATTCAGCGGCCGCTGCTGTTCCAGTCGTCGCAGGCGTTTCTCGGCGTTTGTGTATTCGCGGTCGCGGTCATCGGCTACCTGGTGTGGCGGCTGCCGCAAACACCGCTCGGCCGCTCGATGCGCGCGGTGCGCGACAACGAACTGGCCGCCGGCGTCGCGGGCATCAACGTCTACAAGGTGAAGGTCGCCGCCTTCGCGCTGTCGGCCGTGCTCGGCGGCATCGGCGGTGGCCTGTTTGCCGGCGGCTTCGCTTACGTGAGTCCCGACCAGTTCAGCTTTGCCGAGTCGATCGTCTTCATCACGATGACGCTGCTCGGTGGCGTCGCGGCACCGGTCGGCGCGCTCATCGGCACGGGCCTATTGATCGTGCTGCCGGAGAGCCTGCGCTTTTTGAAGAGCGTGCCGGGGCTGTACCTGGCGATCTACGGGCTCTCGATCATCCTCATCATTCGCTACATGCCCGACGGCATCTGGGGCTTCGTGCAGAACCGTGTGCGCCGCTGGCTGGCACCGCCGCCGTTCGCCGGAGCGCCGGCCGAGCTGATGCTGGCGCCGGCCTATGCGGCCAGCGCCGACGCCGCGCCGATGGCGCTCGAAGTACGAGACCTCTGCAAGCACTTTGGCGGCGTGAAGGCGGTCGATGGCATTTCGTTTTCGGTGCGGCGTGGGCAGGTTCATGCATTGATCGGACCCAACGGCTCGGGCAAGACCACCACGCTCAACGTGCTGTCGGGCATCTACACCGCGACCTCGGGTCGCGTGTTGCTCGGCGGTCGCGACGTGACGGCGCTGCCGCCTCACGCGCGCACGGTCGCGGGGCTGGGTCGCACCTTCCAGAACATTCGGCTCTTTCGCTCGATGACGGCCCTGGAGAACGTGATCATCGGTGCCGAGCAGCCCGGCAATCAGATTGCTTCGGGTCACGCGGCGCTGGTCGAGCGCGCTCGCGCGGCGCTCGCATTCGTCGGGCTCGAAGCGCGCGCACACGAACTGGTGACCGGCTTTTCATACGGGCACCAACGTCTCATCGAGATTGCCCGGGCGTTGGCCGGCAACCCGACGTTGCTGCTGCTCGACGAGCCTGCGGCCGGGCTCAACTCGACGGAAAAGCTAGATCTGCGCGATCTGTTGAAACGCATCGCCGCGAAGGGCCTGACCATTTTGATCATCGATCACGACATGACGCTGGTGACCGAGGTCGCCGAAAGCATTACCGTGCTCAACTTCGGTCGCCGCATCGCCGATGGCGTGGCGGCCGACGTGCTGCGTCAGCCCGACGTCATCGCGGCCTACCTCGGAACGGAACCCGATGCCCCTGCTTTCACTTGAAGGGCTGAACGTCCGCTACGGCGAGATCGAGGCGCTGCGCGGCCTCTCGCTGTCGATCGAGAGCGGCGAAGTCGTCACGCTGCTGGGTGCTAACGGAGCCGGCAAGTCGACCACGCTGCGCGCGATCTCCGGGCTCAACAAACCCTCCAGCGGCGAGGTGCTGTTCGATGGCAAGTCGATTGCCGGGCTCGGGCCGGAAACCATCGTCAAGCTCGGCATCGCCCATGTGCCCGAGGGGCGACGTTTGTTCCCGGGGCTCACCGCGCGCGAGAACATCATGCTTGGCGCGTCGAACCGCGGGCGTATCGCCAAGGCTGAACTGATCCGCGAATCCGACGAGATGTTCGACCTTTTTCCCGACATCCGACCGTTTGCCGATTCGCTCGGCTGGATGCTGTCGGGTGGACAGCAGCAGATGGTCGCCGTGGCGCGTGGCCTCATGGCCAAGCCGCGCTTGCTGCTGCTCGACGAGCCTTCGTTGGGACTCGCGCCCGTCATCGTGCAAAAGGTGTTTTCGATCATCGGCGAGATCCGCCGGCGCGGCACCACAGTGCTGTTGGTCGAGCAGAACGCGCGCATGGCGCTGTCGGTGGCCGATCGCGGTTACGTGCTGGAGACCGGACGACTGGCGGTGTCAGGCAAGCCGGCGGAGCTGTGGTCGAACGACGAAGTGCGGGCGGCGTATCTGGGTGGGCGGATCGAGAAGACGACCTAGCAGCCAGGCCGGTGGGTGCAGCGGCGACGCCAGCCGCACATGCAGACCTCGACGCAAGCCGTTACTGAAGCAGCACGGCGCGCACGCCTTCGATCAGCAGGCCCATGCCGGCGAGGATCAGGGTGAGGCCTACGAGCCGCTTCATTGCGGCGCGAGACAGGCCAAGGCGCGGAGCATTTTTCATGTGTGCGCCATGCTGCACGGCCGAACCCTTCCACAAGCTGACCAAACCGGCGTGTCGATTGAAGCGGGCAAAGCTGTGGCCGCAAAACCGAACGCACGACACGCGTTACCCTCCCGCGCATGGACCGCCTAGAAAACATAGAGACATTCGTCCGCGTCGCCGAAACACAGAGCTTCGCCGAGGCCGCCCGACAAATGCGCGTCGCGCGTTCGGTCGTCACCGCCCGCGTAAGGCAACTCGAAGACCATGTCGGCGCACCGCTCTTTCATCGGAGCACACGAGTCGTCCGGCTCAGCGATGTGGGCCAGGCTTTCTTGCGCGACTGCACCGAACTTGTCGGACGGGCGAACGACGTCATCGACCAGATGCGCGATGCCAAGAGCGGGCCGGTGGGCACCTTGCGCGTGCATGCGCTCACCGGCTTCGTACTGGGTCACTTCGCGTCTTTGCTTCGCGAATTCCAGGTGAGTTATCCAGACATTCATCTGGAGCTGATCGTCAGCGACGCCGTTGTGGATCCGGTCAAGGCGGGTGTCGATTGCGCGCTGCAAATTTTTCCGGCGGCGTCGACCGATCTCGTGTCGCGCCCGCTCTTTCCTGTGCGTCGCGTGTTCTGCGCCACGCCCGACTACCTGCGTTCGCGCGGCACGCCGGAGAGCCCGCGAGAACTGCATAAGCACACGCTCGGGCTCTACTCGGGCTACCCCACGCGCGACCGCTGGACCTTTCATCACGCGGATGAACAGGTGACCATGTACATGACGGCCAGCCTGCTCACCAACAGCGTCCACCTGCTGCGGGAATATGCGCTGGAGCATGCCGGTATCGTGTGCCTTCCGACGCTCGTCGCCGGCGACGCGATCTTGCGAGGCGATCTTCAGGTGGTGCTCCCGCAGCACCAGTTGTCTTCGTTTTCGCTGAGCGCCGTCTATGCCGGGACGTCGCGCAATGCGTTCAAGCTCAAGCTCTTCATAGAACACATCGTGGCAGCTTTCGCGCGCGTGCCGCCATGGGACGCAGCCATGGTCGACAAGGGTTTGTTGCCCGCGCAACTGATTTTCGACTGAGCGTCTTCAAGGGGTTACAGCCCCGGGAAAACCCTGTCGATTGACCGGATTCACCGAACAATGCGGGCCACATTTAAGGCCTACCGGAAAACCGGTCCGCTTCATAAAGTGCCTGCATCCCGCAGCACCACGATGGCGCTTCGTTGACCACCACAGGATGACCAAAGGAGACACCCCATGGCAGCCGTCTACCAGACCCGTTTCGGATCGCTGAAGAATTTTGAAAAGGGCCACGTCGAGCCGATCTCCGACGACGTGCGCCACTACGCGTTTTCCAACTGCTTCGAGATCGCGAGCAAGAGCAAGCCTTACGAAAAAGTCGTGTTCGGGCAGAACCAGATCTACGTGCTCGAAACGCTGCGCGCAGAGGGCACTTCGCCTTGGTACACCTGTGCGCACGACGAGTTCGCGCTGGTGATGGACGGTGAGGTCGAGGTGCACCTGATCAAGCTCGACGCGGCGCAGGCCGTTGCTGACGTCGAGAAGAACGGTGCGGTAAGGGTCGAGGGCGAACCCCGTGGCCAGAAGATGGGCTGGATGAAGTTGTCGCGCGGCCATCAGGCGCTGCTGCCCAAGAGCACCGCCTACCAGTTCCGTACGCCCGGCGAGCCCGGCGTGATCGTGCTGCAGACCTGCAAGGGCGACCTCTCGATCGAGAAGTGGGCCGATATCTGCCAAACGCACTGACCGAGGAGCCACGCACATGAACGCACCCGCAGAACTCGCCAAGGTGATCGCGTCGCAGCCAGACGCCTCACTCGGCTACAAGAATTTTTCGCTCGGCAGCTTCGGCTTTCGGCGTGACGAATACTTCGTCCATATCAACTGGAAGACGCGCGACGGCCGGCCCATGAGCCACACGATGGACGCCGGCAATTACCTGCGTGCACTGATGCGCGACGTAGCCTGGGGCTTCTTCTACGGCTGGGTCAACTTCGACAACGTGTTCGGCACGGTCAACCACTACCAGTCGGTCGACATGTACGCCGGCAGTTTCAACGGCACCATGAAGGACGCCGGCATCGACATGCTGGAGAACTTCCCGACGGCACAGATCCGTGCCACCTTCGAGGCGATGCTGGACGACTGGACCAACGAGAGCTTCGATCCGTTCTCCGCCCCGCAGGAAACCGGCTCCGCCTACGGGCGCAAGAACGGCAGCAACACCGCGAAGATCACCCGAGCCCGTGAACTCGCCACGCGTTGCGTCGGCCTCAAAGGCGACCTGAATCTGCGCAGCGATGAAAGCGGGGCGCCGATCAACCGGGCCTTCGCCGACGTCTCGCAGTCTCAGCCCGAGCTGCATCCCGAACCCGGCTTCGAGAACGAAGTCCATGCGTTCAGCCTGTTCGGCTTCTTGAGCCGCTCACAAGTGACGTGGAACCCGAGTTTCACCTCGGTGGTGAAGCACAGCTTCATGTGCCCTACCACCGAAGAACACATGCTGCCGATCATTCATGGCAACGATCGCGTCGAGTGGTTTTTTCAGATGACCGATGAGATCCATTGGGACTGCGCCGACAAGAACACCGGCAAGCCGATGGCCCGCGTGATCATGAAGGCGGGAGACATGTCCGCCATGCCCGCCTATTGCCGGCACCAGGGCTACAGCCCTAAGCGCTCGATGCTGCTGGTCTGGGAGAACGGCTCGCCCACCCTGGTCCATGAGATCCAAAAGGGCGAAAGCCCAGAGATCCCCGTTCAGTTCTGAAGCCACGCGGTCCATCGCGACCGCACCAAGGAAAACCTTTTCATGACTCTTGCGGACATTCAGGCCGCGGCTGGCCTTGTCACGCCTGTCCGCCACCAGCTCTTTATCGACGGACGCTTCGTCGATGCCGAATCGGGCGAAACGCTGGCCACGCTCAACCCGCACGACAACTCGACCATCGCCCAGGTCGCACTCGCCGGCAAGGCCGACGTCGACAAGGCCGTCGCTGCGGCGAAGCGGGCGTTTCCCGCGTGGAGTCGCATGGCGGCCGCCGATCGTGGACGCATCCTGCTCAAGCTTGCCGACCTGATCGAAGCCAACACCGAAGAACTGGCGCGACTCGAATCGCTCGACACCGGCCATCCGATACGCGACTCCCGCAGACTCGACGTGCCGCGCACGGCAGCGTGCTTCCGCTACTTCGGTGGCATGGCCGACAAGTTCCAGGGCGAGACGATTCCGGTCGAGGCCGGCTTCCTGAACTACACGCTGCGCGAGCCGGTCGGCGTCGTCGGCCAGATCGTGCCGTGGAACTTTCCACTGATGTTCACGAGCTGGAAGATGGCGCCCGCGCTGGCCGCGGGCAACTGCATCGTGATGAAACCCTCGGAGATCACGCCGCTCAGCTCTTTGAAGATCGCAGAATTGATGGCCGAGGCCGGCATGCCACCCGGCGTGGTCAATATGCTGCCGGGGCTCGGCAGCGTGGCGGGCCAGTACATCGCCGAACATCCGGACATCGCCAAGATCGCCTTCACCGGCAGCACTGCGACCGGTCGCCGCATCGTCCAAGCCAGTGCTGGCAATCTCAAGAAGGTGCAGCTCGAACTCGGCGGCAAGGGCCCGAACATCGTGTTCGAAGACGCCAACCTGCAGGCCGCCGTCAACGGCAGCGCCTGGGCAATTTTCCATAACCAGGGGCAGGCCTGCATCGCAGGTTCGCGCTTGATGCTGCACGAGAAAATCGCCGACGCCTTCCTCGACAAGTTCGTCCCGCTGGCGCAGTCGATCCGCCTCGGCAACCCGCTCGACGACGCGACCGAAATGGGTCCGCTCACCAGCGCGTTGCACCAAGACCGCGTGCTGGCGTATGTCGACATCGCGTGCGAGCAGGGCGGCGAGGTGTTGGCGGGAGGCCGCGCACCGGGCGGTGACCTGGCGGCCGGTTGCTATGTCGAGCCGACCATCGTGCGGGCGCGTTCGTCACGCGATCGCATTGCACAGGAAGAAGTGTTCGGCCCCTTCGTCACCGTGCTCACCTTCAAGGACGAGGCGGAAGCGACGGAGATCGCCAACGGCACAGACTACGGACTCGGCAGCGGCCTGTGGACCGGCAACCTGCAGCGCGCCCACCGCATGGCACGGGACCTGCACGCCGGCATGGTGTGGATCAACAGCTACAAGCGCGTCAATCCGGGCTCGCCTTTCGGTGGCGTGGGCCAGAGCGGATACGGGCGCGAGATGGGGTTCGATGCGATGCGCGAGTACACGCAGGTCAAGAGTGTGTGGGTCAACATCGACGCGCAGATTCCACCGCACTTCGCACGTTGAAAAAAGCCGCAGTGAAAGCTCCGATGCAAGACTTCGTCTACACCAGCCATTCGCAGCGCGTGGTGTTCGGTGCGGGCTCGCTGCAGCACCTTGCGCGCGAAATCGATGCGCTCGGAGCGCGACGGGCACTGGTGTTGTCGACGCCAGAGCAGCGCGTGCAAGCCGAGCGCGTGGTCGACATGCTCGGCGCGCAGGCCGCCGGCATCTTCGATCGCGCGGTGATGCACGTACCGATCGAGACGGCGCGAGAAGCCCGTGAAGTCGCGCGTCGGCTCGGCGCCGACTGCGCCGTCGCCATCGGCGGCGGATCGACCACCGGCCTGGGCAAGGCGATCGCACTCGATTCGGGCTTGCCGATCCTCGCCATTCCGACGACCTACGCCGGCAGTGAGATGAAGTCGATCTACGGCCTCACCGAAGCCGGCGTGAAGAAGACCGGCAAAGACCCGCGTGTGCTGCCGCGCACCGTCCTCTACGACCCCGAGCTTTCGCAGACCTTGCCGCTGGCGATGAGCGTCACCAGCGGCATCAACGCCATCGCGCATGCGGCCGAAGGCCTCTACGCGCAGGACAGCAATCCGGTGATGGACCTGATGGCAGTCGAAGGCATCACAGCCATGGCACGCGCGCTTCCGTCGATCCGCAAAAACGCGCTCGACATCCATGCCCGCACCGATGCGCTCTATGGCGCATGGCTGTGCGGCAGTGTGCTCGGCAGCGTGGGCATGGCGCTGCACCACAAGCTGTGCCACACGCTGGGCGGCAGCTTCAACCTCCCGCATGCGGAGGTACACACCGTTGTGTTGCCACATGCCCTGGCCTTCAATGCCGGTGCGGCGCCGATTGCAATGGCGCGAATTGCCAAGGCGCTGGGCAGCGCGTCAGCGGCGGCGGGGCTGTACGCGCTGGCGCGCGACAACGGCGCACCCACCGCGCTCAAAGACATTGGCATGCGAGCCGAAGACCTCGACCGCGCAGCGGACCTGGCGGTGAGCAATCCGTACTGGAACCCGCGGCCTTTTGGCCCGACAGAACGCGGCGCGATTCGCGCGCTGCTGCAGCGCGCCTGGGATGGCGAGCCGCCGCGCTGATGGCGTCCGGTAGCAACCGAATTTGTGCAACGACATAACGAAGAAGGAGACAACCATGGCTTTCAATCGCAGACAGTTCACCCAGGCCGCAGCGGCCCTCGCCGCCACCGGCGCTACGCCGCTGGTGTTCGCGGCCGACACGATAAAGATCGGGTTCGTGTCGCCGCAGACCGGCCCGCTCGCGCCGTTCGGCGAAGCCGACAAGTGGGTCATCGAACAGATGAAGACGGCCTTCAAGGACGGCATCAACGTCGGCGGCAAAAAGTACGCGGTGCAGATCGTACTGAAAGACAGCCAGTCGAATCCGAACCGTGCCGGCGAAGTCGCCAACGACCTGATCCTGAAAGAAAAGGTCGCGCTCATGCTTACCGCGGGTACGCCCGAAACCGCCAACCCGGTGAGCGATGCGTGCGAGCTGAACGAGGTGCCTTGCATCTCCAGCGTGGTGCCATGGCAGCCCTGGTTCTTTGGGCGCAAGGGCGACCCGGCCAAAGGTTTCAACTGGACCTACCACGTGTTCTGGGGGCTCGAGGACGTCATCGCCACCTACACCAATGGCTGGAAGACGGTGGCGACAAACAAGAAAGTCGGCGGCCTGTTCCCCAACGATGGCGACGGCAACGCTTGGGGCGACAAGGAGCTCGGCTTTCCCAAACCGCTGGCGCAGATGGGCTTCACCCTGACCGACCCCGGCCGCTTCCAGAACGGCACGCAGGACTTCAGTGCGCAGATCGCGGCCTTCAAGAAAGACGGCGTCGAGATCGTCACCGGGGTGGTGATTCCGCCGGACGCCAAGACCTTTTTGACGCAAGCGAAACAGCAGGGTTTCAAGCCGAAGATCATTACGCTCGGCAAAGCGCTGCTGTTCCCGGGGGCCATCGAAGCGCTCGGCGATCTGGGCGATGGCCTGTCGACCGAAGTCTGGTGGAGCCCGTCGCATCCGTTCACATCGAGCCTCACCAAGCAGAGCGCCAAGGCGCTGGCCGACGCTTACGAAGCCGGTACGAAAAAGCAGTGGACGCAGCCGATCGGCTTTTCGCATGCGCTCTTCGAAGTGGCGGTCGATGCGCTGTCGCGCGCCAAGTCGCAGAAGGCGTCCGACGTGCGCGATGCCGTCGCCGCGACGTCGATCGATTCGGTGGTCGGCCCGGTGAAGTGGGGCGGTCAGGGCCCGTTCAAGAACGTGAGCAAGACGCCGTTGGTGCTCGGCCAGTGGGGCAAGGGCAAGAAGTACAAGTACGAGATGGTCATCGTCAACGACGAAGCAGCCAAGAGCATTCCGGTCGGCGGCACGCTGCGGCCGATGCCGAGCTGAGCGATGACGCTTCTGGCGCTGCACGGGGTCAGCAAGTCGTACGGCGCGCTCAAGGTTATCGACGACATCACGTTGTCGGTGAGCGAGGGCGAAACGCTGGGCATCTTTGGGCCGAACGGCGCGGGGAAGACCACGCTGTTCAACCTGATCTCGGGCGACGCGCGGGCGGATGCCGGCCGCATCGATTACGAGGGGCGCGACGTGACCGGGCTCAAGCCGCATCAGCGCTGCCAGGCCGGCATCGGCCGGAGCTATCAGGTGCCGCAGCCGTTCGGCAACATGAGCGTGTTCGAAAACCTGGTGACCGCTGCCTGCTTCGGGGCGCAGCAAAGCGAGCGGGAAGCCTGGAACACGGCGCACGAGGTGCTGGAGCAGACCGGGCTCATGCCGCACGCCAACAAGCCGGCGGGTGGCCTGACGCTGCTGAATCGCAAACGGCTGGAGCTCGCGCGGGCGTTGGCGACGCGGCCCAAGTTGCTGCTGCTCGACGAGGTCGCGGGCGGCCTTACCGAGCACGAGGCCAAGCAGCTGGTCGAGGAACTTCAGCGCATCAAGTCGCGTGGCATGACCATGATCTGGATCGAGCATGTGGTGCATGCGCTGCTGTCGCTTGCCGACCGGTTGTTCGTCATCAACTTCGGACAGAAGCTGGCCGAGGGCGAACCGCGTGCCGTGATGAACGACGGCGAAGTGCGCCGTGTGTACATGGGGATGGAAGCGTGACGGCTCTATTGCAGACGCAGGGCTTGCAAGCCTTCTACGGCGATGCGCAGGCGCTGTTCGGTGTCGACTTCACGCTGGCGCAAGGCGAACTGGTCGCCATCATCGGCGCCAATGGTGCGGGCAAGTCGACGCTGCTCAAGTGCCTGACCGGCCTGGTTCGCGCGCCGCGCGATGCGGTGCGATTCAAGGGCGAAACCATTGGCGGATTACCCCCCGGCGAGATCGTCAAGCGCGGTCTCGCGATGGTGCCGGAAGGCCGGCGTCTGTTTCCGAGCCTGAGCGTCGAAGAGAACCTGTTGATCGGTGGCCTGACGCGCCGCGCAGGCCCGTGGAACCTGCAACGCCTTTACGCGCTCTTTCCCATCCTGGCCGAGAAGCGCCGTCATCCCGGCACCTCGTTGTCAGGGGGCCAGCAGCAGATGGTGGCGCTGGGGCGGGCACTCATGAGCAACCCCGACGTGCTGTTGTGCGACGAGCTGTCCCTGGGCCTGGCGCCCATCGTCATCCGCGAGATCTACGCCGCCATGCCCGACATCACGCGTGAAGGCATGACGGTGGTCATCGTCGAGCAGGACGTGACGATGGCGCAACGCGTGTCGCAGCGCATCTACTGTCTGCAGGAGGGGCGTGTGTCGTTGCAGGGTCGCTCCGATTCGATGACGCGCGAACAGATATCGCAGGCTTACTTCGGCTTGTGATGGCAGCACGAAACGTAACGCGAGTGGAGCCACTGCTTTGATCGAAACCATCCTCCAGGGCATTCTGCTCGGCGGTCTCTACACGCTGTTCGCGCTCGGCCAGTCGCTGATGTTCGGCGTGATGCGGCTGACGAACACGGCGCAGGGCGACTTCATCATCCTTGGCGCCTTTACGGTGATCGCGAGCACGTCGCTGTTCGGAGATGCGCCGCTGCAGGTGGCGGTGGCAGCGCTCGCCGTGTTGCCGATCGCCTTCGGGTTCGGCTACGCGCTGCAGCGCTACGTGTTGAACGGCACGCTCGGCAAAGATCCGCTGCCGTCGCTGGTCGTGACCTTCGGCCTCTCGATCGTAATCCAGAACATGCTGCTCGAATTGTTCTCGGCCGACCCGCGCTCCATCGAGACGGCTGGTCTCAACACGCAAGGCTTGCGCATTGGTGAGTCGCTGTCGGTCGGCGTGTTGCCGCTGATCGTGCTTGCTATCGCGCTGGTGGCGACGGCCGCCCTGCAGTGGCTTTTCGCACGCACGGCGCTCGGTCGCTCGTTCAGGGCGGTGTCGGATGACCGCGAGATCGCCGAACTCATGGGCCTCAACGCGAAGAAGGTCTACGCGCTGGCAACGGCCATCGCCTTCGTGCTGATCGCCATTGCGGGGGCGTTGCAGGGTATGCGCACAACGGTGTCGCCGTCCGATGGCCCGCTGCTGCTGCTCTTTGCCTTCGAGGCCGTGATCATCGGCGGCATGGGTTCCTTTTGGGGCACGCTGGCCGGCGCGATGATCCTCGGCATCACGCAGCAGATCGGCTTCAGGCTCGATCCGGGCTGGGGCATCTGGTTCGGCCACATCGTTTTTCTGCTCGTGCTGGTGCTACGCCCGCAGGGGCTCTTTCCGAAGACCCGAGGATGATGCCGATGACGCAAGTGACCGATTCGAATGTCGACGTCGTGCGCGGTACCGCCGCCAGCCGTGCCGCTTTGGTAGTGGCGGCCGTGCTCGTCGTGCTGGCGGCGAGCCTGCCGTTCTGGGGCGAATCAAGTTGGATGCGCGAGTTCGTACAGGTCGCCTGCTACTTCATTTTCGCGATGATGTGGAACCTGCTCGCGGGCTATGGCGGCATGGTGAGCATCGGCCAGCAGGCGTACTTCGGTTTTGGCGGTTACGTGATGCTGATGCTCGGAAATTTCCTCGGGCTCAATCCGTTTGTCGCGATTCCGCTGGGTGCCGTCGCTGCGGGGCTCATCGCGGTGCCTGTGTCTTACGTCGCGTTCCGGCTGGCGGGCGGCTACTTCGCAATCGGCACCTGGGTCATCGCCGAAGTGTTTCGCCTGAGCTTCGCAAACGTGTCTGCGGTGGGGGGTGGCTCCGGCACCACGCTCACCGCGCTGCGTGGTATCGAGAAAGCGACGCGCGAAAGCGTGACCTACTGGATGGCACTGGCTTGCGTGGTGGCGGCCATCGCGTTGGTTTTTCTTTTCCTCCGCAGCAAGCGCGGCCTGGCATTGCTCGCGATACGCGACAACGAAGTGGCGGCCGAATCGCAGGGCATCCCGGTGGCGCGCATGAAGCTCGCCGTGTATGTGGTGGCGGCCTTCGGTGCCGGGCTGGCGGGAGCTCTGTACTTCGTTGGCAATCTGCGCATCAGCCCCGATGCAGCCTTCAGCGTCAACTGGTCGGCCTTCGCGATCTTCATGGTGGTGATCGGCGGCATCGGTCGCATCGAAGGGCCGCTCGTCGGCGCTGTGATCTTCTGGGCGCTCAACAAATTTTTGAGCGACTATGGCACTTGGTATTTGCTCGGCCTCGGCCTGCTCGCGATCGTGGTCACCCTTTTCTTCAAGCAGGGCTTGTGGGGCTACGCGCAGCAACGCTGGGGCTGGTCGCTCTTTCCCACGCAGCGCCGGCTGATTGAAATTTCAGGAGACCGTTCCCCATGAGAAACATCAACGAAGACACCATCACCACCGCCGTACTCGAAAGCATCGCAGGCTGCGACAACCCGCGATTGAAGGAAGTGATGTCGGCGCTGGTGCGCCATCTGCACGACTTCGCGCGCGAGGTGAAGCTCACCGAGGCCGAGTGGATGGAGGGCATCCAGTTCCTGACCGCCACGGGGCAGAAGTGCGACGAGAAACGGCAGGAGTTCATCCTGCTCTCGGACACGCTGGGCCTGTCGATGCTGACGGTGGCGCTCAACCATTCGAAGAGTCCGCAAGCCACTGAGGCGACGGTGTTCGGGCCGTTTCATGTGCACGGCGCGCCGCAGCTCGAGCAGGGCGACGACATGTCCGGCGGCGCGGTCGGTGAGCCGCTCTTCGTCCAAGCCACAGTGCGCGGCATCGGCGGTGAGGCGGTTCCGCATGCCGAGGTCGATGTGTGGGAGGCCGACGCCGATGGCTTCTACGACGTGCAACGCCCGGAGCTCACCGGCCCGCAAGGCCGAGCTGTGTTCAAGACCGATGGTGAAGGGCGGCTTAACTTCAAGGCGGTGTTGCCGGTGGCTTATCCGATTCCGACCGATGGGCCGGTGGGGCGCATGCTGGCCGCGGTCAAGCGGCATCCGTGGCGCCCGGCGCACGTGCATTTCATCGTGAAGGCGCCGGGCTATGAGACGCTCATCACGCATGTCTTCGTCGACGGCGATACGTACCTCGACAGCGATGCGGTGTTCGGGGTGCGCACCTCGTTGATCGGCAACTACGTGCGTCATGCGCCGGGCACGGCACCCGACGGCTGCGTGCAGGCAACCGCGTTTCACACGCTCGACTTCGGCTTCGTGCTGGAGCCGGCGCAGGCCTGAGCTTCGACCCGAGCACGGCGCCTGGCTCAGGTCCGCACCGCCGCGCTGAAGCCTAGCGTTGTTTGCCGCTCAGGAAAGGCTCCGGATCGACCGCGACGCCTTGCTTCCGGATCTCGAAGTGCAGCTTGACGCGGTCGGTACCGCTCTTGCCCATCTCGGCGATCTTCTGGCCTTGCCGCACCACGTCGTTCTCTTTGACCAGCGCCTTGTCGATGTGCGCGTAGGCGGTGATGTAGGTGTCGTCGTGCTTGACGATGATCATCGTGCCGTAGGCCTTCAACGCATTGCTGACGATGACGACGCGGCCGTCGCGCGATGCCAGGATCGGGTCGCCCAACTCGCCCGCGATGTCCAGGCCTTTGCTCTTGTTGCCGTCGAAGCGCGCGATAGTGGCGCCTGCTGCCGGTGAACCGAAGAGCGGTGCTGGTTTGGGCGGCGGCGTGACGGGTGGAGCAACAGGCGGCTGCTGCGCCACCGGCGGCAGCGAGGGCGACGGCGGCGCATTCAACGGCACGTTGGTGCCGCAGGCCACGAGGCCGGTAGCGATGAAGACGGCCGCGGCTGCGCGAAGGATCAGGGTCGAAAGGTGCATGGCGCTCATTGGAACGCAATCGATGCCAGACGTTCCACAAGTAGCCTTTTTTTACTTTAAGGGTTTGGCCTAGGGTGTGCCGCCAGTTTTTGTAGTTGCGGCTGACGTGCCAGCACCGCGTCGCATGGGCCGTAGTCGCGCACGCGGCCAGCTTCCATCAGCACGATGCTGTCGAAATGGTCGAGCACGCTGAGCCGATGGATCGACGCGACGAGGCACGCACCCGGAAAGCCCGCGGCAATGCGGTCGAGCACACGCGTCTCGGTCGCGGCATCGAGCGCGCTGGTTGGCTCGTCCAACAGCAGCAGCGTGCTGCCCTTGGCCGCCAGCACGCCGCGCGCCAGACACAACCGCTGGCGTTGGCCCCCGGAAAGGTTGAAGCCACGCTCGGTCAGCATCGTGTCGAGGTCGCCCTGCATCGCTTCGAGCACTTCGTCGAACGCGCTCGAATGAAGGGCCGCCTGAAGCTTCGAATCGTCGTGCGCTTCGCCGAATGTCAGGTTCTCGCGCACGCTGGCCTCGAAGACCTCGGTCTCTTGCGGGATCAACGTGGCCAGCGTGCGCAATGAGCGCCATTCGCGGGGGGCACCGTCGAACGACAGGCTGCCGTGCTGCGGCACGTAGAGCCCGGCCAGCACGCGCAGCAGCGTGCTCTTGCCGCCGCCGCTCGGGCCGACGAGAGCAACCCGCTCGCCGCGACGCAGCGTGAGCGCGACATCCTGCAGGCCACCGCCGCGCGACGTGTCGGCATAGTCCCAGCGCAAGCCATCGATGGTCATGTTCTTCCAGCTGGCCGTGGCATCGATTGCGTGCGCGGTGTCGGGCGCCGCATCGGGCGCATTCCAGATCGGCTCGGCACTCAGGTAGTCGGTGTGCATGCGCGCAAAGCCCTGAAAGTTGGCGGCCATCGAGCCGACCACTGCGGCGGCCTGCTGCGCGTACTGGTAGATCATGAACACGGTGCCCAGCTGCACCGCCGTGCCGGGCGTGCGCTCGTGCCAAACGTGGATAAGCACCAGCGCCCAGGTGAGTCCGAGACCGAGCAGGTCCACGGTGGCCCACTTGCCTTCATTGAGCAGCGCAGTGCGCTTGAGCGGCGTCGACACTGCCTCCATGCGCCGCCGCAACAGCGCGCGCGAGGCTTGCTGCAACCGCAGGCCGACCACCGTGGAGGCGTTGCCGATGAAGTCGAGCAAGGCCGCGACATAGCGCCGGTCGGCGTCGTTCTCGGTGCGGGCCAGCTTCATCAGCGCACGGTCGAAGCGCAGGATGATCAGGCCGACCAGCACGTAGCCGAAGAATGCGATCAACCCGCTGACACGCGACAGCAGTACCAGCGCGACCAGCGGCCCGACGAAGCTGACCGCGTTGGCAAGGTAGACGAACTGGTTCTGCGCGAAGTCCGACAGCGCCCGGCTCGCCTGGTGCACGCGGTGCTGCAATTCGCCCGAGTGGTGCGTGTCGCGCCATGTCATCGGCGCGCCTGCGATGTGGGCGTAGAGCGTGTCGGCCAGCGTCTCGCGGATGCGCACGGCCACGTTGCGCTCCAGCACGCGGCCCGGCCCGTGCACGCTCCACGAAACGACGTAGACAAAGATCAACAGGGCGATCCAGCGCACTGCAATGCCCAGCTCGCCATGCTGCAGCGCGTTGATGGCCTTGCCCGCCAGGAAAGGCATGCTCAGGCGGATGAGCTGAGACGTGGTCAGCAGCGACAGCGAGGCGACCAGCTGGCCACGTGCGCCGAGCGCGAAGCGCCACAGCGCCGTGTACAAGACGCGAAGGGGCTGGTCCGGTGCCAGGCGCATCCTCGAGTCTCTTGGCGTTTCGTGAGGCCCGTTACTTGACCGGAATGGGCGTACCGCGGTCGATGGCGACCGCGGTGATGCTGTTCTTCGGCGAGCCGTCGATGAGCAGATCGGAGTAGGTGAGGTACACGAGCGCGCTGCGCTTTGTGTCGACCATGCGCACCACGCGCAGCCGCTTGAAAAGAATCGAAAGCCGTTCGCTGAATACTTCTTCGCGCAGTGGCAGCGGCCCGCCGCTGAAGCTCACCGGACCAACCTGACGGCACGCGATCGACGCCTCGGCCTTGTCCGTGGCAAAGCCCAGTGCGCCCGAGACGCCACCAGTCTTTGCGCGCGACACATAACAGGTCACGCCGGCGACCTTCGGGTCGTCGTAGGCCTCGACCACGATCTTGTGATCGGGGCCGATCAGCTTGAAGGCGGTGTCGACATCGCCGACAACTTCGGCATGTGCGCTCAAGGTCGCCGCGAGCAACAACGCGCCCCCGAGAGTGCGCAAAAAGGGACGGGCGATGCGGTGAATAGGGTTCATGGATTTCAGGCGATGTCGATCGTATGCACCCGGTCGAAGCTGCCGCGCTTGCGATCGGCAAAGAAGCATTCGAGTGCTTCGCGCACGGTACGAAAAGCGATCTCGTCCCAGGGGATTTCTTCTTCGGTGAAGAGCTTGGCCTCGATCGTTTCGTGGCCGGGAGCAAACACGTCGTCGAGCAGCTTGGCGCGATAGAACAGGTGCACTTGACCGACCCGTATCACGCTCATCACCGCGAACAGACCCTGCATTTCGAAATGCGCGCCAGCCTCTTCATCGGTCTCGCGCGCAGCGCCTTGCGATGCGCTTTCGTTCAGCTCCATGAAGCCGGCCGGCAGCGTCCACTTGCCCCAGCGCGGCTCGATGTTTCGCTTGCACAGCAGCACGCGATCACCCAACACGGGAATGGTGCCGACCACGTTGAGCGGGTTCTCGTAATGAACGGTGTGGCAGGCGGGGCAAACCGCGCGTTCCTTGGTGTCGCCATCGTCCGGAAGACGGTAGACCACCGCGGAGCCGCAATTCTTGCAGTGCTTGATGGGAACGCGAAAGGTCATCGGCCGGCAGCTTTAAAGAGGGTTCAAACGATCTTGACGGTCAGCGATGGCAGACCGGCGACTTCACCGACCAGCGTGTCGCCAGCGACCACGGCTGCGACGCCCTCGGGCGTGCCGGTAAAGATCAAGTCACCCGGTTGCAACTCCCACGCCGCCGACAGATGCTCGATGGTTTCGCCCAGGTTCCAGATCAGCTTGCTCACGTTGCTGCGCTGGCGGTCGGTGCCGTTCACCTGCAGCGAGATCTCGGCCTTTTCGACGTCGCCGGCCGCGGCCGCAGGAACGATCGGTCCGATCGGTGCGCTCTGCTCGAAAGCCTTGCCGATCTCCCAGGGGCGGCCCTGCTTTTTCATCTCGCCCTGCAGGTCGCGACGCGTCATGTCGAGGCCGACCGCATAGCCGTAGATGTGCTTGTGCGCATCGACCGCCTTGATGTTCTTGCCGCCGGTGCCGATGCAGGCGACCAACTCGATCTCGTGATGCAGGTTCTTGCTCAGCGTCGGGTATGCCATGGTGCCGGTCTGGCCGGCGTCGACCACCACCACCGCATCGGCCGGTTTCATGAAGAAGAACGGCGGCTCGCGGCCAGTGAAGCCCATTTCCTTGGCGTGATCCTCGTAGTTTCGGCCGACGCAATAGATGCGGTGCACCGCGAAGCGGGCGGTCTGGCCCACCACGGGAACCGAGACGGTCGCGGGAGGTGGAAAAACGAATTCTGATGCCATGGCGTTGTGTCCTTTGTCTGCCGGCTGCGCGCCGAACCGGCAGTGTGCCAGAGGGTACCGCCCCTGCGCATTACCCCTGCGCGCGCCGGCGTTGCGAAGCTATGCTCGGCGCATGATGAAGCTGTACAACTACTTCCGCTCGTCCGCCTCTTACCGGGTGCGCATCGCGCTCAACCTGAAGGGGCTCGACTACGAGTACCTCCCCGTGCACATCGCCAGGGGTGAGCATCTGGCAGGTGCTTATCCGCAGATTTCGGCCGACATGCTGGTGCCTCTTTTCGAGGACGAACCTGCCGCGGGCGAAGAACAAGGCGAGCGCTTTTCGCAATCGATGGCCATCATCGAGTACCTCGACGAGGTGCATCCAGAACCGCCGCTGATGCCGCGCGACCCCGCCGGCCGGGCGCATGTGCGGGCACTGGCGGAAACCATCGCCTGCGAGATCCACCCGATCAACAACCTGAGGGTGCTGAAGTACCTGGTGCGCGACCTCAAGCTGGACGACGCGGCCAAGAACGCGTGGTACCGGCACTGGACCCGGCTCGGCCTGGAGGCTTTCGAGCGCCAGCTGGCGCAGCGGCCGGCCGCCCTGTATTGCTGGGGCCACACGCCGACGTTGGCCGACTGTTGCCTGGTGCCGCAGATCTTCAACGCGCAGCGTTTCGATTGCGATCTGAGCGGCCTGCCGCGCACCACGGCGGCTTACGAGGCCTGCATGCAGCTCGACGCCTTCCAGCGCGCGCATCCGTCACGGTGTCCGGACGCGGAGAATTGATGGCGGTGCAGTCGTCAAAGTCGTTGGTGCCGCTCATGCCGCTGGTGCCGCTGGTGCCCGACTGGCCGGCGCCGGCCAACGTCCGGGCGCTTTGCACCACGCGCGCCGGTGGCGTCTCGACCGGCCCTTGCGCCAGCCTGAACCTGGGCGAGCACGTCGGCGATGCGCCGGAGGCTGTTATCGAGAACCGGTCGCGGCTGCGGTCGGTCATCGGTGTTCGTCCCGTGTTCCTGCGGCAAGTGCACGGCACCGATGTCGCTGCGCTCGACGCAGACACATCCGATGGGTCAGGTGCCATCGCAGCGGACGCTTGCACTACCACCGGGACGGGTATCGCCTGCACCATCATGGTCGCCGACTGCATGCCGGTGCTGTTCACCGACGAAGCCGGGGAGCGCGTGGCAGCGGCGCATGCCGGATGGCGCGGACTGGCTGCGGGCGTGCTGGAACGCACCCTCGGCACGTTCACGAAGGACGTGAGGCCAACGGGCGCTGGGACGCAAGGCGATGCGCACGAGCGCGGCGCTTCAAAAATAATCGCCTGGCTCGGCCCCTGCATCGGCCCCAAGGTCTTCGAAGTCGGCTCGGAGGTCAAGGCCGCATTCGAAGCGCATTCCGCCGGAGCCGCGTCGTGCTTCGAGCCTGGCGCGGTGCCCGGCAAGTGGCTCGCCGATTTGCCGGCGCTGGCCCGGCAGCGGCTGCGGGCGATGGGCGTGGAAGCCGTCTACGGCAACGACGGCAGCGATGCCTGGTGCACCGTTAGCAACTCGTCACAGTTTTTCTCGTACCGGCGGGAGGCTGGCAGCGGCCGCTTCGCCGCGCTGATCTGGAAGGTCTGACGGAAGGTTGTCATCTGCCGGAGCGCTGGTCGGATGACCATCGGGGCCAGTCGGATTGCTCGACTGGTGCGCCTCGCGAGCCTTTTCCTGCGCTGCGATTTCTCGTTCTCGGGCGCGCCGCCGCCTTGCGGGCGTCAGCATGAAATACATGATGAGTCCAACCGGAAGTAGCCCGTACAGCACGAACGTCACGCTGGCACCCAGCACGGTGCCGGTGGTGTTGGTGGCCTCCGCCACGGCCATCATCATCGTGACGTAGAGCCAGGCAATTACAACCAGGTGCATGAGTGGGCGTTGTCGTTGTCGGAGTAGAAAACAAGGGCTAGGCGAAAACACGGCGTTGTGAGCGCTGGTCGAATGCAGCATACTCAAAAGCCACCCGATTCAGGCGAGGCAGCAGGAGACACCACATGAAAAAACAAGCCAACGGGGTCGATGCTTTCGCACCCTTTCACCAGGCGCTGACGCAGGGCTGGGACAAGGCACTGACGTCTCTGCAGTCGATCGGTGCCAACGGTGCCACGCCATCTTTCGATCTCCCCAAGCTTTCGTTCGCCCCCGACAAGCTGCAAAGCTTGCAAGAACAGTATCTGGCGGAGGCCGGTGAACTGTGGAAGGCCGGCATGACATCCACCACGGCCAGCAGCGATCGTCGCTTTGCCGGCGAGGCCTGGGGCAGCAACCCGGTCTCGTCTTTCACGGCTGCGGTCTACCTGCTCAACGGCCGCACCTTGCTCAACATGGTCGAAGCGGTCGAAGCCGACGCCAAGACCAAGTCGCGCCTTCGCTTTGCGGTCGAGCAATGGATGGCGGCGTCGTCGCCCAGCAACTCACTCGCCTTCAATGCCGAGGCGCAAAAGCGTGCGATCGACACGCAGGGCGAGAGCATCGCCAAGGGCCTCAAGAACCTGCTGGACGATGTGAAGCGGGGTCATCTGAGCATGACCGACGAGACGGCCTTCGAAGTGGGTCGCAACGTGGCGACGACCGAGGGTGCGGTGGTGTTCGAGAACGAACTCTTTCAGTTGCTCGAATACAAGCCGTTGACAGCCAAGGTCTACGAGCGTCCCTTCCTGCTGGTGCCGCCTTGCATCAACAAGTTCTACATCCTCGACCTGCAACCCGAGAACTCGCTCATCCGGTATGCGGTGGAGCAGGGCCATCGCGTGTTCGTCATCAGCTGGCGCAATCCGGACGAATCGCTGCGAGACACCACGTGGGACCAGTACATCGAAGACGCTGCCATCAACGCGATCCATCTGGTGCAGGAGATCGGGGGCAGCAAGCAAATCAACACGCTCGGCTTCTGCGTCGGCGGCACCATCCTCAGCACGGCGCTGGCGGTGCTGGCGGCACGCGGTGAAAAGCCGGCCGCTTCCGTCACGCTATTGACCACGCTGCTCGACTTCACCGACACCGGCATCCTCGACATCTTCATCGACGAGGCGATGGTCAAGTTTCGCGAAATGCAGATGGGCTCCGGCGGCTTGCTGGACGGCGGCGAACTGGCATCGACCTTCAGCTTCTTGCGGCCGAACGACCTGGTCTGGAACTACGTCGTCGGCAACTACCTGAAGGGTGAAACGCCGCCGCCGTTCGACCTTTTGTACTGGAATTGCGATGCGACCAATTTGCCTGGGCCGTTCTATGTCTGGTATCTGCGCAACACGTACCACGAGAACAAGCTCAAGGTGCCGGGCGCGCTGACGGTGTGCGGCGAGAAGATCGACCTCGGCGCCATCGATGCGCCGGTGTACATCTACGGCTCGCGTGAAGACCACATCGTGCCGATCGGCGGTGCCTATGCATCGACCCAATTGCTGAAGGGCAAGAAGCGCTTCGTTATGGGCGCGTCGGGCCACATTGCCGGCGTGATCAATCCGCCGGCCAAGAAAAAGCGCAGCCACTGGATTCGCGAAGACGGCAAGCTGCCAGCGTCGCAGGCCGATTGGCTGACCGGCGCGCAGGAGCATCCCGGCAGCTGGTGGACCGACTGGGCCCAATGGCTCAAGGGACACGCGGGCAAGCAGATCGCGGCGCCCAAGGCGTACGGCAAGGGCAGCGCCTACAAGGCGAGCGAGCCGGCACCAGGGCGCTACGTCAAGGCCAAAGCCACGACGCCGGTCGCCGCCTGAAGCTTGTTTGCAATACAGTCATTTCAACTACACCATCGGAGAGAAAGCATGGAAGACATCGTCATCGTTTCGGCCTCACGCACAGCCGTCGGCAAGTTCGGCGGCTCGCTCGCCGGCATCGCAGCCACCGAGCTCGGCTCGATCGTCATCCGAGAAGTTCTGGCACGTGCCAAGCTCACACCCGACCAGATCGGTGAAGTCATCATGGGCCAGGTTCTGGCAGCAGGCGCCGGCCAGAACCCGGCGCGTCAGGCGCTGCTGAAGAGCGGCATCGACAAGTCGGTCCCGGCGCTCACCATCAACGCCGTGTGCGGCTCCGGCCTGAAGGCCGTGATGCTGGCGGCACAAGCGGTGGCAACGGGCGACAGCGAGATCGTCATCGCCGGGGGTCAAGAGAACATGAGCATGGCGCCGCACGTGCTGCCCAACTCGCGCAATGGCCAGCGCATGGGCGACTGGAAGCTGGTCGACACCATGATCGTCGACGGCCTCTGGGATGTGTACAACCAGTACCACATGGGCATCACGGCCGAGAACGTGGCCAAGAAGTTCGATATCAGCCGTGCGTCGCAAGACGAGCTGGCGCTGGGCAGCCAGACCAAGGCTGCGGCCGCGCAGGACGCCGGCAAGTTCAAGGACGAAATCGTCGCCGTCAACATTCCGCAGAAGAAGGGCGACCCGCTCGTCTTCGACAAGGACGAATTCATCAACCGCAAGAGCAGCGCCGAAGGTCTGGCCGCTTTGCGCCCCGCCTTCGATAAGGCGGGGGGTGTGACGGCGGGCAATGCGTCGGGCCTGAACGACGGCGCCGCCGCCGTGATGGTCATGACCGCCAAGAAGGCGGCACAACTCGGCCTGAAGCCGTTGGGCCGCATCGCCAGCTTCGCGACCGTGGGTCTCGACCCGGCGATCATGGGCATGGGACCGGTGGCCGCGTCGACCAAGGCGCTGCAACGCGCCGGATGGAAGCCGCAAGACCTCGACGTGCTCGAAATCAACGAAGCCTTCGCTGCACAAGCCTGCGCCGTGAATCGCGAGATGGGCTGGGACGTCAACAAGGTCAACGTGAACGGCGGCGCGATTGCCATCGGCCATCCGATCGGCGCTTCGGGCTGCCGCATCCTCGTCACGTTGCTGCACGAGATGCAGCGCCAGAACGCGAAGAAGGGCATTGCTTCGCTGTGCATCGGCGGCGGCATGGGCGTGGCGTTGACCATCGAGCGCTGAACGCATTCGAAGAAAACGTCTCCGCCATCAAGTTGTACGAGACGCCGGGCTTCGAAGTGCGGACCCGGTTGCGGCTCACCTCGATGCGCAAAGCTTCAGCATGATCGACTCTGTCTTCGCGGAGTTGAGCTTCTGGGCAATGGTCGCCGTGTCGGTGATCCTGCCGGTGACGATCTACGCCGTGCTCTTCGCGAAGCCGAGCGTCTCGCGCTACACGGTGCTGGCGCTGGGCCTCGCGCTGGTCGCGATCGCCGGGTTCGATGTCTACTTTTTGCAGCACATGCAAACGGCGGTTCGCGGCACGCCATCGCTGGTCGACGACGCTGTCTTCGACTCCGAAGTGTCGTTCGCGCTCTATCTTTTTCCGTTGATGTTCGGCGGCATCGGCGTCAACCTGATCTCGCACCTCTTGATCAGTCATCTGGTCGGCGCAGAGCGGCGCTTCAAGAAGAAACATCCCGACCGCTGATACAGGCGACAGAGCGAAGCGCAAACGAACCGGCGCGTCGAAACTGCGCGCAGACTCTCAATCCAGTTCGAAGACGACCGGCTGGTGGTCCGACGCGCGCGTGACGGAATCGACTTCGATGCGGCGCACACGCGACGCCAAGCCTTCGCTGACGAAGACGAAGTCGCAGGCAACCGGTTCGGGGCCATAGGTCCGGTCGAACAGCCGGAAGGTCGGCGCGTGCAACGCCGCGCCATGCACCAGCGGCCACGCATCGTGCAACGCATGCGCCGCGGCATCGCCGTCGACCTGAAACGGCGCCTGCATCACCGGGTACTCCGGCTCACTTGCCGCCAGATTGAAATCACCGCAGAGGATCGCGTGCGGCGTGTGCGTCTTGGTTTGAAACGGCGAGCCACTGTCATCTTTCAGCGGCGGCGCTGCGGCTTGCGCGCAGCCATCGATGTGCAATTGCCGCAGCGCACGCGCCTGCGCCATGCGCTGCACCTTGGAGTAGTACTCGAGGTGCGTCGTCATCACGCGCACCGGCCCGAGCGCGGCGTCACGCACGGTCATCACGCTGCACATGCGCGGCATGCTGCGCACATCGGCATCGGCGGGCCAGGGCAGCGCGTGGTGCTGCACCTGTGCGACCGGCAATCGCGTGGCGATCAGGTTGCCGAAGCGCTGGCGTTTGCCATCGGCAGTGAACTCGTCGACCGCAGCGCAGAAGAAGATTCGAAAACCTGGTAACAGCGCCTGCAGTTGTGCCGGCTGGTCGCCTGGCTGGCCCGGCAGGGTGTCGAAGCCCTGCGCGATTTCCTGTAGGCACAGCACGTCGAAGTCGGCCATGGCGCGCGCGCCGTCGACGATGCGCGCAACGTCGACCACATCGTCGAGACCGCGGCACCATTGCGTGTTCCACGTCACCAGTTTCATTTGATCCCCGCCCGCATGAAGCTCTGCACGAATTGCCGCTGGAACAACAGGAACGCCACCAGAAGCGGCGCCGACGTCATCAGCGTGGCGGCCGTGATGATCGACCAGTCGACCCCCTGGTCCACCGAAGAAAAAACCTGCAGCCCGACGGTGAGCGGCCGTGCGTTGACGCTGTTGGTAACGATCAGCGGCCAGAGAAAATTGTTCCAGTGGAAGCTGACGGAGACCAGCGCGAAGGCGGTATACACCGGCTTGGCGAGCGGCACATAGACGCGCCACAACATCTGCATGGCACTGGCTCCTTCGACGCGCGCTGCATCGTCTAGCTCCTTCGGAATGCCCATGAAGGTCTGGCGCAGCAGGAAGATCGCGAAGGCCGATGCGAAGTAGGGCAGGCCGATCGCGAGCAGCGTGTCGACCAGGCCGAGCCGCGCCATCGTCTTGTAGTTTTCGACCACCAGGATGTCGGGCATCACCATCAGTTGCACGAGCACCAGTGCGAAGGCGATGTTGCGGCCCTTGAACTCATAGCGCGCGAACGAGTAGGCGGCGAGCGTGCCGAGTACCAGCTGCGCGACCAGGATCATCGCGACCAGCAGCGTGGTGTTGAGGAAGTAGCGCGCGAACGGCGCGGCCGCCCAGGCGCGGCGAAAGTTATCGAGCGTGAGCGGCGCAGTGAGGCTGAAGCGCGTTGAAAACTCGGGCGCGTGAAAGGCGGTCCACACCGCGTAGACCAGCGGCAAGATCCATAACAGAGCCAGCAGCCACGCAGCGATGGTGTCGAGCCAGCCGGGGGCGTTGTAGGCCAGTTGTTGGGAGGGCGCACGCGCGGTCATTTGTAGTGCACCCGCTTGTCGAGCACGAAGAACTGGAACAGCGCAATGCTCACCAGCACGACCACCAGCACCACGGTGATCGCCGATGCATATGCCGTGTCCCAGTAGCTGAAGCCCACCTCGTACAGGTAATAGAGCAACAGCGTCGACGCGTTGTCGGGCCCGCCACGCGTCAGCACGAAAAGATGGTCGACCATGCGAAAGGCGTTGATGAAAGCGTTGACCAGCACGAACAGCGTGGTCGGCATCAGCAGCGGCCACTGCACCCGCCTGAAGAAGTACCAGCGCGATGTGCCTTCGATAGCCGCAGCCTCGCGCAGGCTGGGGTTGAGCGTCTGCAACGCGGCCAAATAGAAGATCATGAAGAAGCCGGACTCCTTCCAGATCGCGACCACCGTTACCGCCCCGAGAGCCGTGCTCGGACTGCCGAGCCAGTTTTGCGAAGGCAGGCCGAGCGCACCGGTGATCTGCTCTAACAAGCCGTATTGCGGCGTGTAGAAGAAGAGCCAGATGTTGGCGACCGCGATCATCGGCAGCACGGTCGGCGTGAAGTACGCCATGCGCAGGAATGCGCGGCCGCGAATGCGCTCGTTGACCCATAACGCCATCAGCAACGCGAGGCCGATCGAGCACGGAATCGTCGCGCCGGCAAACCAAAGGTTGTTGCGCACCGCCTTCCAGAACACCGGATCGGCTGCCATCGCCTGGTAGTTTTCAGGGCCGACCCACACGGCCGCGCGGCTGCCTTTCGGCGTCGAGAAAAAGCTGTCGACGAGTGTCGATACCGCCGGCCAATGCGTGAAGGCCACCAGCAGCACGAGTGCCGGCAGCAGCATCAACCACGCATCGACCGATCGTCGGTTCACTTGTAGGCGCGCAGGATGCGATCGGCTTCTGTCTGCGCGTCCTTCATGGCTTGCGCCGGCGTCTTGGTGCCGGTGAGCGCGGACTGCAGGCCGTCGTTCAGCGCTTTGGTCACGCGCTGGTTGTCGTGCGTCGAAAACTCGGCCACCGACACCGGCAACTGGTCGCGCGCCACGAGCGCAACCGGGAAATCGGTGCCGTACTTCTTCAGTGCGGGCGTGTCGTAGGCCGCTTGAGAGGTGCCGGCGTAACCGGTCTCGATGCTCCATTGCGCGGCACGCTCCGGCTGCGTCACCCACTGAACGAACTTGAACGCAGCCTCTTGCTGCGCCGGGGTCGACTTCTTGAAGATGTAGAAGTTGCCGCCGCCGGTGGGCGAGCCCTTGCGCTTGTTGCCGGGGATCATGCCGACGCCGAAATCGAACTTGGCGTTGGCCTTGATATTGGTCAGGTTGCCGGTGGTCGTGTAAATGATCGCGGCCTTCTTCTCGAAGAAGTCCTTGGGCGTGGTGCCCCACTCGACCACGCCAGGCGGATGGATGCCGGCCTTGCCCAGGTCGACCCAGTACTGCAGCGCCTCGACGATCTTCGGATCGTCGAACTTGACCTGCGTGCCGGCCTCGTTCGCCAGGATCGCGTCGTTGGGTGTCGTCAGCGTCTGGAACAGCCAATAGGGAAACCCGCTCGACGGAATCTGGACGCCGTACTGCGTGGTCTTGCCGCTGGCGTCTTTCTTCGTGAGCTTGGTGGCGGCTTCTTTCAGCTCGGCCCAATTGGTCGGGCCTTTTTCCGGGTCAAGGCCTGCCTCTTTGAAGAGTTCCTTGTTCCAGTACATGACGACGGTCGAGCGCTGGAACGGAATGCCCCAGGTCTTGCCGCCGCTCTGGCTGTTGAGCATGAAGGCCTTGTAGAAACTGCCCATCCACGCCTTGTCATCAGCCGTCTTGGCGAAAGTATCGAACGGCACGATGGCGTCTTCGTCGATCAGGGTGAACATGTCGGTCGACAGCAGCACCGACGTCACCGGCGGCGTGCCCGACTTGTGCGCTGTGAGCGCTTTCACGATGGTCTCCTGGTAGGTGCCGGCGTAGATCGGCGTCACCTTGATGCCGGGGTTGTCTTTCATGAAGCCCGCGGCAAAGCCGTCGATGGTCTTGGCGATCGGGCCGCCGACGGCGACCGGGTAATAGAACTGAACTTCGACCGGTGCTTGCGCGTGCAGCGGCGTCGTCGCACCTGCCAGCACGGCGATGGCCGCAGCGAGCTGGAGGGTGGTGGCGCGCAGAAAGGTATCTCGTCTCATGGGAGTGGTCCTCGAAAAAACTACGGAAGAAAGCAGGTCAGTAAGCGGGTCAGTAAGCAGGTCAGTGAATTCGTTGACCGGCGACGTCGAAGCCGTGGCTGTCGCGCGGCGACCAGTGCAGCCGCACGGTGTCTCCGGGCTGCGCCCGGAGGCGGCCGTCGGCGCGCACCAGCAGCGTTTGAGTGCCGACCGTGCAGCGCAAGACCAGATCGGCACCCAGGTACTCGACGCTGGCGACGCGCGCCGGCACGCCAAGGCTCTCGGGGTTGTCGATGTGCGGCGCCAGCGAGATCGACTCTGGGCGCACGCCGAGCGTTGTTGCGGTCAGTCCGATGGCGACGTCGCTTCCCGCGATGCGGCCGGCCTCGATGGCCACGAGATTCATCGGCGGCGTGCCGATAAACCGGGCCGCAAAGGTCGTGGCGGGTTGTGCGTAAAGCTCGCGCGGTGCGCCGGCCTGCTCGACGCGGCCCAGGTTCAGCAGCACCACTTGGTCGGCCATGCTCATCGCCTCGGTCTGGTCGTGCGTGACGTAGACGACGGTGAGTCCGAGCTTTTGCTGCAGGTCGCGCAGTTCGAGCCGCATTTCCTGCCGCAGCTGTGCATCGAGGTTGGAGAGAGGTTCGTCCATCAGGCAGACGCTCGCCTGCGCGACGAGCGCACGGCCGAGTGCGACGCGTTGTTGCTGACCGCCCGACAGTTGGCCGGGGCGGCGATCGAGCAAAGCCGTCAGGCCGAGCAGCGTCGCCGTTTCTTTCAGCCGCGTTGCCATTTCTGCAACAGGCGTCTTGCGAACCGAGAGCCCGAAGGTGATGTTGTCGGCGACAGTCAGGTGTGGAAAGAGCGCGTAGTTTTGAAACACCATCGCGACGCCGCGCTGCGCCGGCGGCGCGTCGGTCACGTCGCGACCGTCGATGCGCACCTGGCCGGCAGTTGCCACTTCGAGCCCGGCGATGATGCGCAATGTCGTCGACTTGCCGCAGCCCGAGGGGCCGAGCAAGACGCAGAAGGTGCCTTTTTCGATCTGGAGGTTGATGGCGTGGAGGGCGGTGGTCTGGCCCCAGGATTTGGCAACGCCGGCAAGCTCAATCGATGACATCGAACGAGTATAGATACGGCTTGTGACAGCTGGTTGCACGCGCATGTCAGTGTTTTCCTCAGAAGACGCAAGGGCAAATTTCGCTAAAGTCACCTTGCCAGTTCCGGCTGTACCGAATTCCAGGAAATAACATGAGCAAAAAAGTCGCATACGTCACCGGAGGCATGGGTGGCATCGGAACCGCCATCTGCCAGCGTCTTCACAAGGACGGCTTTACCGTCATCGCCGGCTGCGGCCCGACGCGCGACCACGCAAAGTGGCTGACCGAACAAAAGGCCGAAGGCTATGAATTCTTCGCGTCAGTCGGCAACGTCGGCGACTGGGCTTCCACCGTCGACGCCTTTGCCAAGGCCAAGGCCGACCATGGCGCCATCGACGTGCTGGTGAACAACGCCGGCATCACGCGCGACCGGATGTTCATCAAGATGACGCCGGAAGACTGGAGCGCGGTGATCGAGACCAACCTCAACAGCATGTTCAACGTGACCAAGCAGGTGGTCGGCGACATGGTCGAGAAGGGCTGGGGCCGCATCGTCAACATCAGCTCGGTCAACGGCGCCAAGGGCCAGGCTGGTCAGACCAACTACTCGGCAGCCAAGGCCGGCATGCACGGCTTCACGATGGCGCTGGCGCAAGAAATGGCCAACAAGGGCGTGACGGTCAACACCGTGAGCCCGGGTTACATCGGCACCGACATGGTCAACGCCATTCGCCAGGAAGTGCTCGACAAGATCATTGCCACCATCCCGGTCAAGCGCCTGGGAAAACCGAGCGAAATTGCCTCGATCATTTCATGGCTGGCCACGGACGAAGGCGGCTATTCGACCGGCGCCGACTTCTCGGTGAACGGCGGACTTCACATGCATTGAAGCTTTGCTCGCAACGCGCCTCGACGAAAACCCGCTCTGGCGGGTTTTTTCATGGCTCGCCGCACGGCGGACCGAAGCGGACGCCGTCGAGTGATCGCGCTAAAGTCGCCACCGGCGCAAAAGCTGCGAAAGCCGCACCGGCAGCCAAGTTCTGAATTCATAAGTCCAACAGCAAGAAATACGAAGGAGACGCCATGTCTACCGCACCATCCACCGCCGCGCCCGCGGTGAAGCCGCCGTTCTACAGGTCGCTCTACTTTCAGGTCATCACCGCCATCGTCATCGGCGTGATCCTCGGGCACTTCTACCCGCAGACCGGCGAGGCCATGAAACCGCTGGGCGACGGCTTCATCAAGCTGATCAAGATGATCATCGCGCCGATCATCTTCTGCACCGTGGTGGTCGGCATCGCCGGCATGGAAGACATGAAGAAGGTCGGTAAAACCGGTGGCCTGGCGCTGCTGTACTTCGAAGTGGTCAGCACCATCGCGCTGATCGTCGGATTGGTCATCATCAATCTGGTGCATCCGGGCACGGGGATGAACATCGACGTTGCAGCGCTCGATACCAAGGGCATCGCGGCCTTCACCGGGCCGGGCAAGATGACTTCGACCACCGACTTTTTGCTCAACGTGATCCCGACTCAGTTCGTCGATGCCTTTGCCAAGGGAGAAATCCTGCAGGTGTTGCTGATCGCAGTTTTGTTCGGCTTCGCACTGCACAAGTTCGGTGGCCGGGGCACCCTGGTGTTCGACCTGATCGAGAAGTTCTCGCATGTGCTGTTCGTCATCGTGGGCTACATCATGAAGGTCGCACCCATTGGCGCTTTTGGCGCAATGGCGTTCACCATCGGCAAGTACGGTGTCGGCTCGTTGGTGCAGTTGGGGCAGCTCATGGCAACCTTCTATTTGACCTGTCTGATCTTCGTCTTCGTGGTGCTGGGCAGCATTGCGAAATACCACGGCTTTTCGATCTGGAAGTTCGTCAAGTACATCCGTGAAGAACTGCTGATCGTGCTCGGCACCTCATCGAGCGAAGCGGCATTGCCACGCATGATGGAGAAGATGGAAAACCTCGGTGCCAAGAAGTCGGTGGTCGGGCTGGTGATTCCCACCGGTTATTCGTTCAACCTCGATGGCACCTCGATCTACCTGACGATGGCGGCGGTGTTTTTGGCGCAAGCCACCAACACGCCGATGACGATCATGCAGCAGATCACGTTGTTGCTGGTGCTGCTGCTGACCTCCAAGGGCGCGGCTGGCGTGACTGGCAGCGGCTTCATCGTGCTGGCTGCCACACTGTCGGCCGTGGGTCATGTGCCGGTTGGTGCACTGGCATTGATCCTCGGCATCGACCGCTTCATGTCCGAAGCCCGAGCGCTGACCAATCTGGTGGGCAATGGCGTGGCGACGATCGTGGTGGCCAAGTGGACCAACGAACTCGACATGGATCGGCTGCAGGCCGGGCTCAATGGCGAGACCTGGGTCGAGGCGAACGAGCCTGAAGAGATCGTCAACGCCAAGACCAGTCACATGGCGAGTTGAGCGCCTTGCGAGGCTCAGCTCAGTTGGCTCGGAGAGCGTCGCTCAAAGGTCTTCAATGACCAGCGCGCGATAGCGCTGGGCCATCGAATACGGCACTTCGCGCACCGCTTTCATCATTCGATCGGCGGTGTCTTCATCGTGGGTCTTGACCAACAGACCTGCGTGCCCCTTTTGAGCCAGCTCGGTCAGGGCGCGCACGGTTGCGCCCTCTGTGCCAGCTGACGGCAAGGGGTCGTCGGCGCCGCTCACGGTCGGTGTGATCTGCGACAAGACGATGGCGGGTGGCACCAGCATCACGTCTTGTGCGTCGAAGCCAGCGTCGATCAGTTGCTGCCCGACGCGGGCCGCATCTTTTGCATCCGGAAACATCACCATCGAATAACCGGTCGGATAAAACGCGCCGCCGAATGTGGCCAGCATGGTCGGCTCGATATGAAATTGGTTCATCGTTGTCTCCGGATTTGTAGGCCCTGGAAGGGCGATGCAACAGCTTAGAAGGCGGCTAGGACGTCAGCTGTAGGGAAAAAACCGGAAGCTGACGCAATGCGGCGATTTCAGCCAGTTCGCATACAAATACTTGGCAAATTCACGCCAAAAATCTTACGATTTGTCACATTCATATAGAACCGTGAAATTGTGCTTAGGCGCTGTCGGGGCCGTTGAATAGGATCAATCGGTCCCATTCGTAACATTTACCGGCCCCGCCTAAACCCATGTCAACACTGCGAAATATCGCACTGACCGTTCACGAACTCGAAGAAGGCGAGTTCTATTGGGTATTGATGGAAGGCACGGATTACGCGATGGAAGACGCGTTGCCCTACCTTCCGCTTGAATCTGCGACCGATCCCCAATCTACCTATGCCAACGCTTTGGTCGCGGGCGTCGCTGCAATTCGAAGAATGTTCGGCAAGGAAGGTCCGCGTGCCTGATATTGCGCGGCATCCGGGAAATACGAGCATGCGGAAGTTTCAAGCGGCCCTCGTCCAGGGCCGCTAAGTAACGTTGCAATTGCCGGGTCTTACGGGCAGCTTGGCAACCCCTGAGAGACAATCCGAGGCTTTGCCGGCGCTGCCGGCGCTGCCGGCGCAACGTCCAAGTCCCATGTCCGCTTCTTCCTTCGATCCGAGTCTTCGCCCTGCGCCGGACCGCGTCAGCGTTGCGCCCATGATGGATTGGTCAGACACGCATTGCCGCTACTTTCATCGGCTGCTCACCCGCCAGGCGCTCCTTTACACCGAGATGGTCACGACCGGCGCGCTGGTGCACGGCGACGTTCCGCGACACTTGCGCTTCAATGCAGAAGAACATCCGCTTGCGCTGCAATTGGGCGGCAGCGAGCCGGCTGACTTGGCCCACTGCGCGCAACTGGGAGAAGAGTGGGGCTACGACGAAATCAACCTGAACTGCGGTTGCCCGAGCGAGCGCGTGCAGCGCGGGGCGTTCGGTGCCTGTCTCATGGCCGAGCCGCAACTGGTGGCCGATTGCGTGAAGGCGATGGTCAACGTGGTCGATGTGCCGATCACGGTCAAGCACCGCATCGGCATCGACAAGTCGGAGAGCTACGAGTTCGTGCGTGACTTCGTCGGCACGGTGAGCGAAGCAGGCTGCGAGACCTTCATCGTGCATGCGCGCAACGCGTGGCTCAAGGGCCTGAGCCCGAAGCAAAACCGTGAAGTGCCGCCGCTGCGCTACGCGCTGGTTCATCGGCTGAAGCACGATTTTCCGGCGCTTCGTTTTTCGATCAATGGCGGCATCCACGACAACGCCGAAGTGCACACGCAGTTGCGCCTGCTCGACGGCGTGATGATCGGCCGCGAGGCGTATCACAACCCCTGGTGGCTGGCTGGATGGGACGCGGAGTTCTTCGGGGACACGTCGCGAAATGGCGGTGTCGAACTCACTCGCGAAGATGTGGAGCGGCAGATGTGCGACTACATGGTTCGCGAAGCGGCCGCGCACGGCACGCCTTGGTCGAACATCGCGCGACACATGCTCGGCTTGCGCAACGGGTTGCCCGGTGCGCGACATTGGCGCCAGGTGTGGAGTGACCACAAGCTGAAGGGCACGACGCCGCACGAGGTCATGGCGCTGGCGCATTCGCAGGCTGATGCGGACGCGCGCAGTGCAGCCGCTGTATCGATTGCCAAGCCTGCGTCCGGACCCGGGCTCGACGCGTCTGCGGGCAAGCCGGCCGCCGCGCTTTCGGCCTAGGCGCTGGCCGGCCTGCCTTCGTGAAAGCGTGCCAGGAAGGCGCGCGTAGCGACTTCCGTCGGCGCATCGATGACCTGCCGCGCCGGTCCGCATTCCACGATGACGCCGTCGCGCATGAACGCCACCTGGTTAGCCACTTCGCGCGCGAACGACATCTCATGTGTGACCAGCAACATCGTCATGCCTTCTTCGGCCAGCGCCTGAATCACGCGCAACACCTCGCCGACCAGCTCCGGGTCCAGGGCCGAAGTAACCTCGTCGAACAGCATTACCTGCGGCTCCATCGCCAGTGCACGTGCAATCGCGACGCGCTGCTTCTGGCCGCCTGAGAGTTGATCGGGCCAGGCGTCGGCCTTGTCCAGCAACCCCACCTTGGCGAGCAGCGCACGTGCCTTCTCGGCGGCTTGCGCCTTCGGCTGCTTCATGACGGTGAGCGGCCCCTCCATGACGTTGCCAAGCACCGTCATGTGAGGGAAGAGGTTGAAGTGCTGGAACACCATTCCGGTTCGTGCGCGGAAGCCGGAGAGCACCGCGTCTTTCGGCAGCCGGGTCGCGGCGCCGGTGAAGGTCAGCGATTGCTCGCCCACTCGAACGGTGCCTTGGTCGGGCACCGTCAGCAGGTTGAGGCAGCGCAGCAAGGTCGACTTGCCCGAGCCCGAAGGTCCGATCAGTGCAATGACTTCACCCTTTGCGACCGAGAGCGACACGTCGCGCAACACGCGGTTGTCGCCGAAGCGTTTGCCCAGGCGCGTGACCTCGATCATGGGCGCAGATGTTGGCAACGTTGTCATGCGTGCGCCGGACCGGAGAGGCGGGTTTCAGCACGCTTGACCAGAATCGTGGCCGGCAGCAGCACGAGGAAGTAGGCGAGTGCGACCACGGTGTAGGTCTCCAGCGGCCGATAGGTTTCGTGAGCGATGCTTTGGCCCTGATAGAGCAGGTCCGGCAATGCCAGCACCGACAGCAGGGACGTGTTCTTGAGTTGCAGGATCGACTGATTCAACAGTGGCGGCACCATGCGCCTGAACGCTTGCGGCAGGACCACCCGGCGCATCATCTGAAAGCGCCGCATGCCCAGCGCACGTGCTGCTTCTGTTTGCCCCGGATCAATAGAGATGATGCCGCCGCGGATGATCTCGGAGTAGAACGAGCTGCCGTACAAAGAGAGCGCCAATATGGCCGCCAGCGCCGCCGAGATCTGGATGCCTGTGAGCACCGGCAGCGCGTAATAGAACCACACCAGTTGCACCAGCACCGGTGTGCAGCGGAATACTTCGACATAAGCCCGCAGCGGCGCGCGCAGCCAAACGGGTTGCGACAACCGACCCATCGCGACCGCCAGCCCGATCGCCAGCCCGATCACAGTGCAGATGACCGTGTAGGCGACGGTGTAGCCGAGACCCATGAGAAGGAGCTTGCGAAAGCCCCACAGAAATTCGAAGTCCCAGTGATACACGGCGGCTCTCGTTCGCTCTTCTTGTCGGGTGCTGAATTCGGATCAGAAGCTGATCGTCGATGGAACCTGGTCCGGCTTCACGCCTGACAGGGTCTGCATGTTGGTCAGCACCACTTCCTTCACCTTGCCGCTGGAACGCGTCTGCGCGATCCACTTGTTGACGTACTCGACCCACTGACGGTCGCTTTCCTTGCGGAAGCCCAGGTTGGTTGTCGTGGCCTGCGTCGGCGTCGGCAGCACGATGTGCCCGACGGTCGGGTTCTTGCTGACCACGGTGAGTGCCAGCACCACGGCGAGGACCTGGCAATCGGCGCGGCCGGTCTGCAGCGCGAGCGTGGCATCGGCGGCTTTTTCGAGGCGGATGATCTGCGCGTTGGGGCAGGTCTTGGTGACGACCTGGTCGTGCGACGAGCCGATATCGACGGCGATCTTGACGTCGGGCTTGTTGAGCTCCTCCCACGTCTTCGGGTCGAACCCCTTGCGTGCCACGAGGACAAAAGCGTTGTTGAACAACGGGTCGGAAAAGTCGACGACCAACGCGCGCGCCGGCGTCGGGTTCAGGCCGAAGAACACGTCGATCTTGTTCGACTGGAGATCGAGCACCGAGTTGCCCCAGCTGGTTTCGTTGATGTCGAGTTTGGCGTTGAGGCTCCCGGCGAGGCTCTTGCCGAAGTCGATCATGAAGCCTTGCCACTCGCCCGATGCCAGGTCCTTGTGATAGTAGGGCGCCGCGCCGGCCACTGCGCCCATGCGCAGTACCTTGGTGCGGTTGATGCGGGCCCATGCGCTTTCGGTCGCATCGGTCTGGGCGAAGGCGGCGTGCGGGAGGGCGGTCGCGGCGCTGGCTGCGGCGACGCTGGTGATGAACTGACGACGGTTTGTCATGGTTTTTTTCCGTAGATGAGGAGAGAAGACAGGAAGGAAGAGAAGCGTTGAAATGGAACGACGGTGCGGCCAGTCACAGGGTCATGCCGCCATCGACGTGAAGGATCTGGCCGGTGATAAAGGCCGCCTCACGGCTCAGCAAAAAGGCGATGGGTGCTGCGATGTCATCGGGCGTGGCGAGCCGGCCGGCGGGCACGCGCAACAGCGCTTGCTTCCATTGCTCGTCGGTCAGCGCACCGGCGTTGGCGCGGTCTTTGCGGACGTAGCCTGGCGCTACCGCGTTGACCGTGACACCGCGTGCAGCGTTCTCGGCCGCCGCTGCTTTGACCAGTGCCTCGACGCCGGCCTTGGCTGCGGCGGTGGCTGGAAACGTCGATGCGCCCAGCGTGAAGCGGTGCGCCACGAAGGAGCTGACGGCCACGAAGCGGCCTTGCCCAGAAAGTGCGAGCAGCGGCAGGCTTTTGCGCAGAAGGTGCGCGACGGAAACGACCATGGTCCGAAGCGATCGTTCGAGGATGTCGTCGTCGAGTTCGGCGAGGCTGGTCTTGTCGGCGAAGCCGGCATTGGCGACCACGCCGCGCAGTCCGCCAGCATCGCCAGGCGCCCCACCAAGCGCCATCGCAGCATCGAGAAGCGCATCGACGGTCGATGGCAGCGCCATGTCGCCGACCACCACCGTGGTGCGCACCGCACTGCATTCCGCTGCCACGGCGTCAGCCGCTGCACGCCGGCTGCCGGTATGGATCACGAGGTCGATGCCCTGTGCCGCCAGGCGTCGACACGTCGCTGCTCCGATGCCCGAGCCCGCGCCGGTCACGACCACACTGCTCATTCGAACTGCCTTGTTTTCGGTCACCGAATGGCGCCGCTGCTTTATGGATGCAAGTATTGTGCAAGCAAAAGTAGGGTGTCACCGCCTCGTACATGAGGCCGACCACGAGCTGCGGGTAGGGCGAAGCTTCGGGGCCTCAGGGAACGTGGGCACCCGTTGCAGCCTTCAATCCACTCTCAAAATGCTCCTGCATTCGCTGCATGGCGGCCGGCCCGTCGCGCGCCGTGATCGCCTTCATCAGCGCGTCGTGCTCCCTGAGCGATTCGCGCGCGCGCGGCTCTTTGAAAAGCGAGCTGTGGCCTTTGAGCTTCATGATCTTGCGCAGGTCGGCCACCATCTGCACCCGCCAGCGGTTGTTGGCAATTTCCAGCAGGCGCGTATGAAAGGCGATGTTCAGCGCCAGAAAGGCCGCGTAGTTGGGGCGCGGCATGCTCAGCGCTGCCTGAAGCTGCGCGTGCAGTGCTTCGAGTTCGTCCCGCTGTGACTTTGTGGCAGTGACCGCGACGGTCGCTGCGGCGTCGCTTTCCAGCAGCGAGAGCAGGTGATAAACGTCGACCAGATCGCGCTCGGACACCTCGGTCACGTAGGCGCCGCGTCGCACCTTCATCGTGATCAGGCCCTCGGCGGCCAGCACCTTCAACGCTTCGCGCAGTGGCGTGCGGCTGATGCCGTACTCCTCCGCCAGCTTCAGTTCGTCGATCCATGCGCCCGGTTCCAGCTCCTGATTGAAGATGCGTTGGCGCAGCAGCTCGGCCACCTCTTCGTAGAGGGCTCGCGGAGTAAGCGTGACAGCGGACATGCGCGAACTGTACTGCAATGACGCCATCTGAATTAATAATTATGGATCGGGTAGACTCGTCTTGAACTGCCCGGACTCAGCGGAGACACTGGGAACAACTTTGCAAAAGCGGCGCCCATGAGCACACCCGAACCGACCTTCCCACCCGTCAGCCTCGAGGCATGGACCAAAGCGGCTGCAAAGTCGGCGCCGGGTGGCGACGTCAATGCGCTGAACTGGCTGACACCGGACGGCATCAGCGTCAAGCCGCTCTACACTGCCGCCGACCTCAAGGGCTTGAAGTACACCGACACGATGCCGGGGTTCGAGCCCTACCTGCGCGGGCCGCAAGCCACGATGTACGCAGTGCGGCCCTGGACCATCCGGCAGTACGCCGGCTTCTCGACTGCAGAAGAGTCCAACGCCTTCTATCGCAAGGCGCTGGCTGCCGGCGGCCAGGGCGTGAGCGTCGCGTTCGATCTGCCGACACACCGCGGCTACGACAGCGACCACCCGCGGGTGACGGGCGATGTCGGCAAGGCGGGCGTAGCAATCGACTCGGTCGAAGACATGAAGATCCTGTTCGACCAGATTCCGCTCGACAAGGTGTCGGTATCTATGACGATGAACGGCGCCGTGTTGCCGGTGCTGGCCGGCTACATCGTGGCCGGCGAAGAGCAGGGCGTGCCGCAAGACCAGTTGAGCGGGACTATTCAGAACGATATTCTGAAAGAGTTCATGGTGCGCAACACCTACATCTTTCCGCCGGCGCCGAGCATGCGGATCATCGGCGACATCATCGAGTACACGGCGCACAAGATGCCGAAGTTCAACTCGATCAGCATCAGCGGTTATCACATGCAGGAGGCCGGTGCCAACCAGGCGTTGGAACTGGCCTTCACGCTGGCTGATGGCAAGGAGTACGTCAAGACGGCCTTGGCCAAGGGGCTCGACGTCGACGTGTTCGCGGGGCGCCTGAGTTTCTTCTGGGCCATCGGAATGAACTTCTATCTGGAAGTCGCCAAGATGCGCGCCGCGCGCTTGCTGTGGTGCCGCATCATGAAAGACTTCGAGCCCAAGAACGCCAAGAGCCTGATGCTGCGCACGCACTGCCAGACCAGCGGCTGGTCGCTCACCGAACAAGACCCGTACAACAACGTCGTGCGCACCACCATCGAGGCAATGGCCGCGGTGTTCGGCGGCACGCAAAGCCTGCACACCAATGCGCTCGATGAAGCGATTGCACTGCCGACCGAGTTCAGCTCGCGCATCGCACGCAACACGCAACTCATCATTCAGGAAGAGACCCACATCACCAGCGTGGTCGACCCATGGGCCGGCAGCTACATGATGGAAAAGCTGACCCAGGACATGGCCGACAAGGCCTGGGAAATCATCGAAGAAGTCGAAGCCATGGGCGGCATGATCAAGGCCGTCGACAGCGGCTGGGCCAAGCTCAAGATCGAAGCCGCCGCCGCCGACAAGCAGGCGCGCATCGATTCCGGCCGTGACGTGATCGTCGGCGTCAACAAGTACAAGCTAAAGACTGAAGACGCGATCGACAGTTTGTCGATCGACAACGTGAAAGTGCGCGACGGCCAGATCGCCAAGCTGAAGGCGATTCGCGCTTCGCGTGACTCGGCCGCCGTGCAGGTGGCACTCGATGCACTGACAGCCGCCGCCGAGAGCGGCGAGGGCAACATGCTGGCGCTGAGCATCGATGCGGTGCGCCTGCGCGCCACGGTCGGCGAGATCAGCGACGCGCTGGAAAAAGTCTATGGCCGGCATCGCGCCGACACGCAGAAGGTCACCGGCGTTTATGCCGCAGCCTATGACTCGGCCGAGGGCTGGGAAGCGCTCCAAAACGAGATCGCCTTGTTTGCTGAAGAGCAGGGCCGCCGTCCACGCGTGATGATTTCCAAGCTCGGGCAAGACGGCCACGACCGCGGCGCCAAGGTTGTCGCCACGGCCTTCGCTGACCTTGGTTTCGACGTCGATATGGGTCCGTTGTTCCAGACGCCTGAGGAGTGCGCGCGCCAGGCCATCGAGAACGACGTGCATGCAGTCGGCGTCTCGACCCTTGCCGCTGGCCACAAGACGCTGGTGCCGGCGATCATCGCCGAGCTGAAGAAGCAGGGCGCCGACGACATCATCGTGTTCGTCGGCGGCGTGATTCCGCGCGGCGATTACGAGATGCTTTACGAGGCCGGCGTGAAAGGCATCTACGGCCCGGGGACGCCGATCCCGGCGAGTGCCAAGGATGTGCTGGAGCAGATTCGCGCTTCGATTGCGGCCTGAACATGCCGGGGGAGCGCACCACGGTCACGTCCGATTCCTTGTTGAGTGCCGAAGGCCCCGCGCAGCGGCGCGCCATTGCCAAGGCGATCACGCTGCTGGAATCGACCCGAGCCGACCATCGAGCGCAAGCGGACGAGTTGCTCACCGCTTTGCTGCCACACACGGGCCAGTCGTTTCGGCTGGGCATCTCGGGCGTTCCGGGTGTCGGCAAGTCGACCTTCATTGAAACGCTCGGCCTCTTGTTGATCGACAAGGGGCATCGGGTCGCAGTGCTCACCATCGACCCATCGTCTTCCGTGTCGGGCGGCTCGATCCTCGGCGACAAGACACGCATGGAACGACTCTCGGTGCATGAGCGCGCCTACATTCGGCCGAGCCCGTCGTCGGGCACGCTGGGTGGCGTGGCAGAGAAGACGCGCGAAGCGATGCTGGTGTGCGAGGCTGCGGGGTATGACATCGTCATTGTCGAAACCGTCGGCGTCGGCCAGAGCGAAACTGCGGTGGCGGGCATGACCGACATGTTCGTGCTGATGCAACTGCCGAACGCCGGTGACGATCTGCAGGCGATCAAGAAGGGTGTGATGGAACTGGCCGACCTGGTCGTGATCAACAAGGCCGATCTCGACAAGGATGCCGCCACGCGCGCGCAGGCGCAGATAACTTCTGCGCTGCGCCTGTTCGGCCATCAGGGCAATCCTGATCATGTGCATGCGATGCACGATGCGTACAACGGCGCCGACGTACGCTTCTGGTTGCCGCGCGTGATGCAGTTGAGTGCGCTCGCCGGTACCGGCGTCGACGCGTTCTGGGACTCGGTCACACAGTTCAAGGCACTGCAGGCTGGCAATGGCAAGCTGGTGAAGCGGCGTGAAAAGCAGTCGCTGTCCTGGATGTGGGAGCGCATCGACGCTGGTCTGAAGCACGCTTTTCGACATCATCCGCAGGTGCGCGAAATGTTGCCGCAACTGACGCGGCAAGTGGTCGAAGGCACGCTGCCGGCGTCGACCGCAGCGCGCACTTTGCTCGCCATAGCGGCTGGCCAGATGTAGCCCGGAATACAAGAATCAATCGAACTTCAGCTTTGGAGAAACAACCATGCAAGAACTGATCGACCAACTCGAAGAGCGCCGCGCCAAGGCCCGGCTCGGCGGTGGACAAAAGCGCATCGATGCACAGCACAAGAAGGGCAAGCTCACCGCGCGCGAGCGCATCGAACTGCTGCTCGACGACAACACCTTCGAAGAGTGGGACATGTTCGTCGAGCATCGGTCGGTCGACTTCGGCATGGCGGAGCAGAAGATTCCAGGTGACGGTGTGGTCACTGGTTACGGAATGATCAACGGCCGGCTGGTCTTCGTCTTCAGCCAGGACTTCACCGTTTTCGGCGGTGCGTTGAGTGAAGCGCATGCCGAGAAAATCTGCAAGGTAATGGACCAGGCGATGAAGGTTGGCGCACCGGTTATCGGCCTCAACGATTCCGGCGGCGCGCGCATCCAGGAAGGCGTGGCCTCGCTCGGCGGTTATGCCGACGTGTTCCAGCGCAACGTGATGGCGTCGGGCGTGGTGCCGCAGATCAGCATGATCATGGGCCCGTGCGCCGGCGGCGCTGTGTACTCGCCCGCCATGACCGATTTCATCTTCATGGTGAAGGACTCGAGCTACATGTTCGTCACTGGCCCCGAGGTCGTGAAGACGGTGACACACGAGAACGTGACGGCCGAAGAACTCGGTGGCGCCATCACGCACACCACGCGCAGTGGCGTGGCCGACAGGGCATTCGAAAACGACGTCGAAGCGCTGATGATGCTGCGCCGGCTCTACAACTACCTGCCGCTCAATAACCGCGAGAAATCGCCGGTGCGCCTTGGCAACAACGGCAAGGGCGATCCGGCCGACCGACCCGATTTTTCGCTCGATACGCTGGTGCCCGACAACGCCAACAAGCCGTACGACATGAAGGAGTTGATCCTCAAGGTGGTCGACGACGGCGACTTCTTCGAGTTGCAGCCCGAGTACGCGAAAAACATCGTTATCGGCTTCGCCCGCATGGAGGGGCAGACCGTCGGCATCGTGGCCAACCAGCCCCTGGTGCTGGCTGGTTGTCTCGACATCAAAAGCAGCATCAAGGCGGCGCGCTTCGTGCGCTTTTGCGATTGCTTCAACATTCCGGTCGTCACCTTTGTCGACGTACCCGGCTTCATGCCCGGCACGGGGCAGGAGTACGGCGGGATCATCAAGCACGGCGCGAAGCTGCTCTATGCGTACGCTGAGTGCACAGTGCCGAAGATCACGGTGATCACGCGCAAAGCCTACGGCGGCGCTTACGACGTGATGGCGTCGAAGCATCTGCGCGGCGACGTCAATCTCGCATGGCCGCGCGCCGAGATCGCGGTGATGGGCGCCAAGGGTGCGGTCGAAATCATCTTTCGCGAAGACAAGAACGACCCGGAGAAGCTGGCTGCGCGCGAGGCCGAATACAAAGCGCGTTTTGCCAACCCGTATGTGGCGAGCGCACGTGGTTACATCGACGACGTGATCCTGCCTCACGAGACGCGCAAGCGCATCTGCCGCTCGCTCGTGATGCTTCGGGCCAAGAAGCTCGAGAACCCGTGGCGCAAGCACGGGAACATTCCGCTCTGAGCTCCTAGAAGAAGAACATGTTTAAAAAAATCCTGATCGCCAACCGCGGCGAAATCGCCTGTCGCGTCATCAAGACCGCGAAGAAGATGGGCATCCTGACCGTCGCGGTTTATTCCGATGCCGATAAGGAAGCGCGCCATGTCGAACTGGCCGACGAGGCGGTGCACATCGGTGGCGCAGCCAGCCGCGACAGTTATCTGCAGGTCGACCGCATCATCGCGGCGTGCAAGCAGACTGGTGCCGAAGCGGTGCATCCGGGCTACGGCTTCCTGTCGGAGAACGAAGCCTTCGCGCGCAAGGTCGAAGAAGAGGGCATCGTCTTCATCGGCCCCAAGCACTATTCGATCGCGGCGATGGGCGACAAGATCGCCTCCAAGAAGTTGGCGAACGAGGCCAAGGTCAACACCATTCCGGGCTGGAACGAAGCCATCGAAACCGCCGAACGCGCAGTCGAGATCGCCAGGGAAATCGGCTATCCGGTGATGATCAAGGCGTCGGCCGGCGGCGGGGGCAAAGGCTTGCGTGTTGCGAACGACGACAAGGAAGCGTTCGAAGGCTTTTCCGCTTGCCGCAACGAGGCGCGCAACAGCTTCGGCGATGACCGGGTCTTTATCGAGAAGTTCGTGGTCGAACCGCGCCACATCGAAATCCAGGTGCTGGGCGATTCGCAGGGCAACGTGATCTACCTGAACGAGCGTGAATGCTCGATCCAGCGGCGCCACCAGAAAGTGATCGAAGAGGCGCCGTCACCTTTCATCACGGACGCCACGCGCAAGGCGATGGGAGAGCAGGCGGTGTTGCTGGCCAAGGCCGTTAAGTACCAGAGTGCCGGCACAGTCGAGTTCGTGGTCGGCAAGGACCAGAGCTTTTACTTTCTGGAGATGAACACGCGGCTGCAGGTGGAACATCCGGTGACGGAGTGCATCACCGGGCTCGACCTGGTCGAACTCATGATTCGCGTCGCGGCGGGTGAGCCGCTGCCGCTGAAGCAGGCCGACGTGAAGCGTGAGGGCTGGGCCATCGAATGCCGCATCAATGCCGAAGATCCGTTTCGCAGCTTCCTGCCGTCGACCGGCCGGTTGGTGAAGTTCCAGCCGCCGGAAGAGACGATGTTCTCTGCCGATACCGCGCATCTCTACGGCGTGCGCGTCGATACGGGCGTGTACGACGGCGGCGAGATCCCGATGTTCTACGACTCGATGATCGCCAAGCTCATCGTGCACGGCAAGGATCGCCAGCATGCAATTGCGAAGATGCGCGAGGCACTCAATGGCTTCGTGATCCGCGGCATCAGCAGCAACATCCCGTTCCAGGCGGCGCTGTTGGCGCATCCACAGTTCGTCGCGGGTGACTTCAACACCGGCTTTATCGCCGAGCATTACGCGCATGGCTTTCATGCGGAGGACGTGCCTCACAGCGATCCGGCTTTCTTGATCGCGCTGGCCGCCTATGTGCATCGGCGCTATCGTGCGCGGGCCTCGGGCATCAGCGGCCAACTCGAAGGCCACAGCGTGAAGGTCGGCGAGCAGTTCGTGGTGGTCGAGCTTGGGCCGGAAGGAAAGCACATTCATCACCCCGTGTCCGTCACCGACTTTCAGGGCAAGAACGGTGCGAGCGCCGTGGCTGTCGGCGACAGCAATTTCAAGATCGATAGCAATGGCGCGCTCGGCAGTATTCGCGTCGAAGGTACGGTCAACGACAAGCCTTTCGTCGCGCAGGTCGAGCGCGGCGCGGGCAAGAATCCGCTGGCGTTGCGCGTGTTGCACGACGGCACGCAGATCGAAGCGATGGTCCTGTCGCCGCTCGGTGCGCGCCTGCTCGAACTGATGCCGTACAAGGCACCGCCCGACCTAAGCAAGTTCCTGATGTCCCCGATGCCGGGTCTGCTCGTCGAGGTGTCGGTGCAGCCCGGCCAGCAGGTGCAGGCGGGCGAGAAGTTGGCTGTGATCGAGGCGATGAAGATGGAGAACGTGCTCTTCGCATCGCAAGATGGCGTCGTGGGCAAAGTCTCTGCGGCCAAGGGCGAGTCGCTGGCTGTCGATCAGATCATTCTGGAGTTCGTGTGATGCCGACCGACGCAACCAATGATTCAAAGACGCGTCCTTTCAAAGTGCTTGGCATCCAGCAGATCGCTATCGGCGCGGTCGATAAGACGCGGCTGCAAAAGCTCTGGGTCGACATGCTGGGCCTGGAAGTGACGGGCACCTTTCGCAGCGAGCGCGAGAACGTGGACGAAGACATCTGCGCGATCGGCAGCGGGCCGTTCAAGGTCGAGGTCGACTTGATGCAGCCGCTGGACATCGACAAGAAGCCGGCGGTGCACACCACGCCGCTGAATCACATCGGCTTGTGGATCGATGACCTGCCGGTCGCGGTCGAGTGGCTGACCGCACAGGGCGTGCGCTTTGCGCCCGGCGGTATTCGCAAGGGCGCCGCGGGCTTCGACATCTGCTTCATGCATCCGAGGGCCAACGACGAGTTTCCCATCGCGGGCGAGGGCGTGCTGATCGAGATGGTGCAGGCCCCGCCGGGCGTGGTGAAAGCCTTTGAGGCGCTGGCTGCGGGCACGCCGCAAATCACCGCTTGAAAGATCAAGGTTTGCGCGCAGCTGCCGCAGCCCGCGCGCGTGCCATAGCGGCCTCCACCACCGAGCGTTTGCGAGCATCGGCATCGACATCGGCGTTAGGTGCATCTGCCGAGGCGTCCTGAGCCAGTTTCGCTGCGGCTTCTTCTCGCGCCGGGCGGCGTACCTTGTGGGATTCGTAGCGTTGCCGTGAATGGTCTGCCTGTGTCGACGACCATGCATCCCATCCGCTCAAGCCCGGCGTTTCTACTTCGAGCGAGATGCAGTCGACCGGACATACCGGAATGCAGAGTTCGCAGCCCGTACAGTGCGCTTCGATCACCGTGTGCATCCGCTTGTGGATGCCCAGGATGGCGTCGGTTGGGCACGCATCGAGGCAGAGCGTGCAGCCGATGCACCAGGCTTCGTCAATGACCGCCATCAGGCGCGGTGCCTCGATTCCGAAGTGAGGGTCGAGCGCGATTGCCGGTCGGCCTGTAAGCGAGGAAAGGCGGCCTATGCCCTCCGCACCGCCGGGTGGACATTGGTTGATGGCCGCGTCGCCTGCAGCGATGGCCTCGGCATAGCCATTGCAGTCCGGATAGCCGCAACGCGTGCACTGCGTTTGCGGAAGGGCGTCGTTGATGCGCGCGGCCAGTGACCCGGACGGCGCTTCGGTCATGACTTGTGCGCGGTCGCTCAGCGCGCGCGCGTGCCGGCGCGCACTTTGCTTTTCAACGTGCCTGCTGCCATTGCCTTGGGTTGCCGAACAGTCGCGGCCGGCTTGCCCGTTGGCTTGACCGCTGGCTTTGCGATCGCTTTGGTCACAGGCTTCACCGAAGGCTTCGCGCCAGTCTGAACCGGCTTTACCGTGTCTTCTGCATCTACTGAAGGCTTGGCGAGTGCGCGGTGCTGTGCCTCGTCATGCGCCGCGATGAACTTCTGCACCTTCGGGTAGACCAAGTCGCGCCAACGGCGGCCGCTGAAGATGCCGTAATGGCCTGCGCCCTTGGCCTCGTAGTGCTCCCGCTGATTCGCAGCAATACCGGTGCAAAGGTCGTGCGCAGCCTGCGTCTGACCCGAGCCGGAGATGTCGTCCAACTCACCCTCGACGGTCAGCAAGGCGGTCGTGCGAATGTCTTGCGGACGCACACGTTCAAGCTCGCCATCAGCGTTCTTCACGTCCCAGTTGCCGTTCACCAGGCTGAAGTCCTGGAAGACGGTCTTGATGGTGTCGAGGTAGTAGTCCGCATCCATGTCGAGCACGGCGTTGTACTCGTCGTAGAACTTGCGATGCGCTTCGGCGCTGGCGTCGTCGCCCTTCATCAAGTCCTTGAAGTAATCGTAGTGGCTGGTCGCGTGACGGTCAGGATTCATTGCGACGAATCCGGTGTGCTGCAGGAAGCCCGGGTACACGCGCCGGCCCTCGCCCGGGAATCCCTGCGGGACCGGATAGATGACGTTGTTCTCGAACCAGTCGAAGCCTTTGGTCGTAGCGAGGTTGTTTACGGCGGTCGGCGATTTGCGCGCATCTATCGGGCCACCCATCATGGTCATCGTGAGCGGCAGCGTCTCGCCCTTGCTCGCCATAAGCGCCACAGCGGCCAACACCGGCACCGTCGGCTGGCAAACGCTCATTACGTGGCAGTTGCCGTATTCGGCTTGCAGCAGCCGGATGAAGTCCTGCACGTAGTGGATGTAATCATCGAGATGGAATTCGCCTTCGGACAGCGGCACGAGGCGGGCGTTTTTCCAGTCGGTAATGTAGACCTTGTGGCCTTGCAGCATGGTGCGAACAGTGTCCCGCAGCAGCGTGGCGTAGTGACCCGACAGCGGCGCAACGATGAGCACGACGGGCTGGCTTTTCAAAATCTTTAACGTGTCCGGGTCATCGGTGAACCGCTTGAAGCGACGCAGCTCGCAAAACGGCTTGTCTAGCGCAATCGCTTCGTGGATGACGACGTCGTCTCCATTCACCTTGACGCTTTCGATGCTGAACTTCGGCTTTTCGTAGTCCTTGCCGAGGCGATACATCAGCTCGTAGCCAGCGGCCATGCGCTGCGCCATGGGCATGTTGCCCCACACTGCCCCGTGGCCATAGAGTTTGGAGGCAGCTTGAGCGAAGTCCGAAAACGGCTCCATCAAGGAGCGTTGGGCTTCGTAGAGTTGGTAGAGCATTGCGTGGTTGTACTAGGATGTTGCAGTGCAATATATCAGCGGGGTCCCCGTGTTTGTAGGGGCGTAACCCCTACAAACACCACCGCAATCGTGTCAACCAAACGTTTCGATGTCCGTGCAGGTCAGATGACCTTGGCGATCGAAGCGCAGACGTAGTCGATGTTCTTGCTGTTCAGTGCCGCAACGCACATGCGGCCGGTGTCGGTGCCGTAGATGCCGAACTCTGAGCGCAACCTCACCATCTGGTCTTTGTTGAGGCCGGAGTAGCTGAACATGCCGATCTGCTTGGTGATGAAGCTCATGTCTTCCTTCACGCCAGCTGCCTTCAGTCCGTCAACCAGCTTCTGCCGCATCGCCTTGATGCGAACGCGCATTTCCGCCAGTTCGCCTTCCCACATCGCACGCAGTGCGGGGTCGCCGAGCACCGCTGCCACCACCGCGCCACCGTGAATCGGCGGATTGCTGTAGTTGGTACGGACCATGACCTTCAGTTGCGACAGCACGCGCGAGGTTTCTTCCTTGTCCTTGCACAGCACCGACAGCGCACCGACACGCTCGCCGTAAAGGCTGAAGCTCTTCGAAAACGAAGTCGACACGAAGAAGGTCAAGCCGGCTTCGACGAACTTGCCGATGGCCGCGCCATCTTCTTGGATGCCATGGGCAAAGCCCTGGTAGGCCATGTCGAGGAACGCGGTCAGGTTCTTAGCCTTGACCACGTCGACCACCTGATCCCACTGGGCGGCGGTGATGTCGTAGCCGGTCGGGTTGTGGCAGCAGGCATGCAGCACGACGATGGTGCCGGCAGGTGACGCATCGAGCGCTGCCAGCATGGCTTCGAAATTGACGCCGCGCGTAGCGGCGTCGTAGTACGGGTAGCTTTCGACCACGAAGCCGGCCTGCGTGAACAGGGCGCGATGGTTTTCCCAGCTCGGGTCGCTGATCAGCACCTTGGCATTCGGGCTCAGCTTCTTAAGGAAGTCGGCACCGACCTTCAGGCCTCCAGTGCCGCCCAGGCCTTGCACGGTCGCGACGCGGCCCGACTTCAGCGGCTCGCTGTCGGCCCCGAAGACCAGGCTCTTCACCGCGTTGTCGTACGCGACGATGCCGTCGATCGGCAAGTAGCCGCGTGCAGTCGGCGACTTCATCATGTTTTGTTCGGCGGTCTGGACGCATTTCAGTAGCGGGAGCTTGCCGTTGTCGTCGTAATAAACGCCCACACCCAGATTCACCTTGGCGGGATTGGTGTCGGCGGCGTATTGCTCGTTAAGGCCGAGGATCGGGTCGCGCGGCGCCATTTCGACCGCGGTAAACATAGACATGGAGAAAGTCCTTTGATTGAAAGCTTCGCGTGCAACCGGGCAAGCGCTTAAGCTTTCCGGTTGCATTGAATTTTACCGGCGCCACCGCCAATTGACGGGTACAGCCATGCCAGAGACCACCGAAGCCATCACCGATACAGTGACCGACGCACACAAGCTTGCAGCGATCGGGCCCGCAAAGTCGGGAACGTTCGTCACTTTTCCCGGCTCGCCCTTCGAGCTTTACCAGCCCTATCCTCCTGCGGGCGATCAGCCGAAAGCGATTGATGGCTTGGTCGAAGGCGTGAACGATGGCGAGGTGTTCCAGACCCTGCTGGGCGTGACTGGTTCCGGCAAAACCTTCACCATGGCCAACGTGATCGCCCGGCTCGGCAGGCCGGCCATCGTCTTCGCACCGAACAAGACGCTGGCGGCGCAGCTTTACAGCGAGTTCCGCGAATTTTTTCCGCATAACGCCGTCGAGTACTTCGTCAGCTACTACGACTATTACCAGCCCGAGGCCTACGTGCCTCAGCGCGACCTGTTCATCGAAAAAGACAGCTCCATCAACGAGCACATCGAGCAGATGCGGCTGTCGGCGACCAAGAGCGTGCTGGAGCGACGCGACACGGTCATCGTGGCGACGGTGAGCGCCATCTACGGCATCGGCACGCCCGAGGACTACACGCAGATGCGCTTCATCATGCGCATCGGCGACAAAATCGGCCAGCGCGATGTGATCGGGCGGCTGATCCGCATGCAGTACACGCGCAACGAACAGGATTTTTCGCGTGGGTCGTTCCGGGTGCGTGGCGACACCATCGATATTTTTCCGGCGGAGCACAGCGAGCTGGCCATCCGCATCGAGCTCTTCGACGACGAGATCGAAACACTGCAACTGTTCGATCCGCTCACCGGCCGAATCCGACAGAAAATCCCACGCTTCACGGTGTACCCATCGAGCCACTACGTGACGCCACGCGACAAGGTGATGTCTGCGGTCGAGGGCATCAAGCACGAGTTGGTCGGCCGGGTGAAGGAGTTTGTGAGCCAGGGCAAGCTGGTCGAAGCCCAACGCATAGAGCAGCGCACTCGCTTCGACCTGGAAATGCTCGCCGAGATCGGCCATTGCAAAGGCATCGAGAACTATTCGCGGCATCTTTCGGGGGCTGCGCCGGGGCAACCGCCCTCGACGTTGACCGACTACCTGCCCAAAGACGCGTTGATGTTCCTCGACGAGAGTCATCAGATGATCGGCCAGCTCAACGGCATGTATGCGGGCGACCGTGCGCGCAAGACGACGCTGGTCGAGTACGGTTTTCGCCTGCCTTCCGCGATGGACAACCGACCTCTCAAGTTCGAGGAGTTCGAGGCGCGCATGCGGCAGGCGATCTTCGTGTCTGCCACGCCGGCGCAGTACGAGAAGGACCATTCAGGCAACACGGTCGAGCAGCTGGTGCGGCCGACCGGACTGATCGATCCCGAGGTCGAGGTGCGGCCGGCCACGCATCAGGTCGACGATGTGCTGGGCGAGATTCGTCTGCGCGTCGACAAGAACGAACGGGTGCTGATCACGACGCTGACCAAGCGCATGGCCGAGCAGCTCACCGACTACCTGAGCGACAACGGCGTGAAGGTGCGTTATTTGCACAGCGATATCGACACTGTCGAACGCGTCGAAATCCTGCGCGACCTGCGTTTGGGCAGCTTCGACGTGCTGGTCGGAATCAACCTCTTGCGCGAGGGGCTGGACATTCCGGAGGTATCGCTGGTTGCCATCCTGGATGCTGACAAGGAGGGCTTCCTGCGTGCGGAGCGCTCGCTGATTCAGACGATCGGGCGTGCCGCGCGCAATGTGAATGGCAAAGCCATCCTGTATGCCGACCGGATGACCGATTCGATGAAAAAGGCGATCGACGAAACCGATCGACGTCGTACCAAGCAGATCGCCCACAACCTGGCCGAAGGCATCACGCCGCGCAGCATCGTGAAGGAAGTGCGCGACTTGATCGATGGCGTCTACAGCGAGAAAACCGGCAAGGAAATGGCCAAGCTCGACCTGGAGCGCGCCAAGGTCGAGGACATGAGCGAGAAAGATGTTGCTCGCGAGATCAAGCGCCTCGAAAAGCTGATGCTTGAGCACGCGCGCAATCTGGAGTTCGAAAAAGCGGCACGGGTCCGGGATCAGTTGGCTCAGTTGCGTGAACAGGCTTTCGGCGGCGGACGCACCGACAACATTGCCGAGGCAGTGCCCCGTAAATGAGTGATTGGCCTACAGCCCCCGAGGGGGTCGGCGGGAGTTACCCGAGCAAAACTGAAGGCTTATCGCTATACTTGACCGAATTAGTCAACAACACCAGAACTTCGCGATGAGGGACCGACTCATACCGGCTGGTGCACCAGCTAAAGAGGTCGGTCAGGGCGGAGACGAAGCTACCCGAAGCCCTCTGGCAGCGGTGTCATTTCAACGGTAAGCACTTGAAGGAGCTTGCGATGCGTCTCACTACAAAAGGCCGTTTTGCGGTCACCGCGATGATCGATCTGGCATTGCGCCAGAACACCGGTCCGGTCACGCTGGCGGCCATCAGCCAGCGGCAGCAGATTTCGCTGTCCTACCTTGAACAGCTCTTCGGCAAGCTGCGCCGCCACGAACTGGTCGAATCGACCCGCGGCCCCGGCGGCGGATACAGCCTCGGTCGTAAAGCGGCCGAGATCACTGTCGCCGACATCATCGTTTCGGTGGATGAACCCATCGACGCGACTCATTGCGGTGGCAAAGAGAATTGTCTGGGCGAGGCCGGTCGCTGCATGACGCACGAACTTTGGGCATCGCTGAATCAGCGCATGGTCGAGTTCCTCGATTCGGTCACCTTGCAAAAATTGGTCGATGACCAACTCGCCAAGGGTGTTCAGATCGAGAACAAGCCGGTGATCAAGCGCGCGATTTCGGCGCAACCGGTGGCGAAGCCTATCCGCATCAACGCGCCGAATTCGGTGTTTGCCCTCGGGAATGTCTTTGCGAAGTCGTAAAGGCCATGAACTAAGGCGCCCTCGGGTGCCTTGCCTGCAGCGACCCTCAAATTAACCAATGCCAGCCAGAGCCAGCCATGGACTTCACTCCTCATTTCCCCATCTATCTTGACTACGGCGCGACCACGCCCGTCGATCCGCGCGTCGTCGACGCAATGATTCCCTGGTTGAGCGAGCACTTCGGCAACCCGGCCTCCCGCAGTCACGCGTGGGGCTGGGAGGCGGAAGAGGCCGTCGAAAAAGGCCGCGGCTACGTCGCGGAATTGATCAATGCCGACCCTCGTGAGATCGTGTGGACTTCCGGCGCTACCGAATCGATCAACCTTGCGCTGAAAGGCGCGGCCCAGTTCTACAAAGGCAAGGGCAAGCACCTCATCACGGTCAAGACCGAGCACAAGGCCGTTCTCGACACCATGCGCGAGCTCGAACGTCAAGGCTTCGAGGTCACTTACCTCGACGTTGAAGAAAACGGTTTGCTCGACCTCGGCAAGTTCAAGGCGGCCATTCGCCCCGACACGATTCTGGCGAGCGTCATGTTCGTCAATAACGAAATCGGGGTGGTGCAAGACGTTGTCGCCATCGGTAACGCCTGCCGGGAAAAAGGCGTGTTGCTTCACGTCGATGCAGCGCAAGCGACGGGCAAGGTCGAGATCGACATCACGCAGCTGCCCATCGATTTGATGAGTCTGGCTTCGCACAAGACTTATGGTCCCAAAGGTATCGGCGCGTTGTATGTTCGGCGCAAGCCGCGCGTCCGGCTCGAAGCGCAAATGCACGGGGGTGGCCATGAGCGCGGCATGCGTTCAGGATCGTTGCCGACGCACCAGATCGTCGGAATGGGTGAAGCCTTCCGCATCGCTAAACTCGATATGAAGGCAGACAACGCCAAAGCCGCAGCGCTGCAAAAGCGCTTGCTCGATGGCCTGAAAGATGTCGAGCAGGTCTTCATCAATGGTGACCTCGAGCATCGTGTGCCGCACAACCTGAATATCAGCTTCAACTACGTCGAAGGCGAGTCGCTGATCATGGGTATCAAGGGCTTGGCGGTGTCGTCGGGCTCAGCATGCACATCAGCCAGTCTGGAGCCGAGCTATGTGTTGCGCGCTCTCGGCCGCAGCGATGAGCTTGCGCACAGTAGCCTTCGCATGACGATCGGTCGCTTCACGACCGAAGAAGAAATCGACTACGCGATTTCCACCATTAAGCACAACGTCGCCAAGCTGCGCGAGTTGAGCCCACTGTGGGAAATGTTCAAGGACGGTATCGACATCAGCGCTATCCAATGGTCGGCGCACTGAACACGATACAAAACAAGAGGTAACTTCATGGCATATTCATCCAAGGTCATAGACCACTACGAAAATCCCCGCAACGTCGGTTCGTTCGAAAAGGGCGACGACTCTGTGGGCACCGGCATGGTCGGCGCACCTGCTTGCGGCGACGTTATGAAGCTGCAGATCAAGGTCAACCCGGAAACCGGCGTGATCGAAGACGCACGTTTCAAGACCTACGGCTGCGGCTCGGCCATCGCGTCGTCGTCGTTGGTCACCGAGTGGGTCAAGGGCAAGACGCTCGACGAAGCCGCTGCGCTCAAGAACGCGCAGATCGCTGAAGAACTGGCGTTGCCGCCGGTAAAGATTCACTGCTCGATCCTGGCAGAGGACGCGATCAAGGCAGCGGTCAACGACTACAAAGCCAAGCACGCCGCATCGGCTGCCAAGGCTGCGCCTCAGGAAGCGGTTCACTGATCATGGCCGTGACCCTTACCGATGCGGCCGCGCGCCACGTCAATCGCTACCTCGGTAAGCGTGGCAAGGGCGTGGGTGTGCGTCTGGGCGTCAAGACAACCGGCTGCTCCGGGCTCGCCTACAAGCTGGAATATGTCGATGAGTTCGCGCCTGAAGACGTGGTTTTCGAAGACCGCGGCGTCAAAGTGCTCGTCGATCCTAAAAGCCTGGCCTATATCGACGGAACGCAGCTCGACTTCGTTCGCGAAGGCTTGAACGAAGGCTTCAAGTTCATTAATCCAAACGAGCGCGATCGTTGCGGCTGCGGAGAGTCTTTCAGGATTTGACGCTGTGCGCGTTTCGCGCCCGAGCCGCCACCATGTCATGTGCTGGCGGCTTTTTTATTGCAATGAACCTTAACGACACCGACTTCGAACTCTTCGCCGTGCCAACGATGTTTGCGCAGGACCGCGCGGCGCTGGACGCGCGTTGGAAGGAGCTGCAGCGCGAGGCGCACCCAGACCGTTTCGCGGCGCAAGGCCCGGCCGCGCAGCGACTGGCGATGCAATGGTCGGTGCGCATCAACGAGGCTTACCAGCGGTTGAAAGATCCGGTCAAGCGCGCCGCTTATTTGTGCGAGCAACGCGGTTCGTCGATCAACGCCGAAACCAATACCGCGATGCCGCCCGCATTCCTGATGCAACAGATGGAGTGGCGCGAGACGCTCGATGACGCGACGAAAGTAGCAGTTGTCGACGCGTTACGGACCGAGGTGGAGACGGCGCGCGCGGTGGCTCTCTCCTCTCTGGACCGCTTTATCGACGAAGAGGGCGACCACCCTGCGGCAGCGCAGCAGGTGAGAGCCCTCATGTTCATCGAGCGCTTTGCCGACGACGTTGAGTCCAAAGCCGATCAGTTGGGACAATAGAGCGATGGCACTTCTGCAGATTTCCGAACCGGGCCAGGCGCCGGACCCGCATCAACGGCGCATCGCCGTCGGCATCGACCTCGGCACGACGCACTCGCTCGTGGCCGCGGTGCGCAACGGCGTTGCCGAATGCTTGCCCGACAACGAGGGCCGCGTCATTCTTCCATCTGCGGTTCGCTACCTCGACGCCGAGCGTAGGCAGATCGGGTTCGAAGCGCTGGCGGCACGCGCGCAGGACGCCGCCAACACCATCACGTCGGTCAAACGGCTGATGGGACGCGGCTTGTCCGACATCGTCAACCGCGATGCGATGTCGTATCGGTTGGTGGACGAAGGCGGAATGGTCAAGGTCGACACTGCGGCGGGCATCAAATCGCCGGTCGAGATCAGCGCCGAGATTCTGGCCACGCTGCGTTTCCGCGCCGAAGACACTTTCGATGATTCGCTCTACGGTGCGGTCATTACCGTGCCGGCCTATTTCGACGAAGGACAGCGCCAAGCCACCAAGGACGCCGCGCAGCTCGCAGGCATCAATGTGCTTCGGCTCATCAGCGAGCCGACGGCTGCTGCCATCGCCTACGGCCTCGATAACGCCAGCGAAGGCGTCTACGCGGTTTATGACCTGGGCGGCGGCACCTTCGACATTTCCATCCTGCGACTGACGCAGGGCGTGTTCGAGGTGATCGCGACTGGGGGCGACTCTGCGCTGGGTGGTGACGACTACGATCATGCGATCGCTGATCTCGTGCTGTCGAACACCGGTGCGCACGCGACAGACGATGCCGATCGGGCCACGATGCTTGTGGCGGCGCGCGCTGCAAAAGAAGCGCTCAGCACTTCGGCGTCAACGCTGTTTCATGTGCAGGTGTCAAGTGCCGACGTGCAGTTCGAGCTCACCCGACAGCAGTTCGATGCGGCGACCAAGCCGCTCACGGACCGCACCATCGCCGCAGTGCGCAAAGCGCTGCGCGATGCCAGGCTCAAGACCGATGACCTGCAGGGCATCGTCATGGTGGGCGGGTCGACGCGCATGCCGCAGATCCAGCATGCGGTCGGCGAGTTCTTCGGTCGTGCACCACTGACCAATTTGAACCCGGACGAAGTCGTCGCACTCGGCGCAGCGATCCAGGCCAACCAGCTGGCAGGCAACGGCGGCGCGGACGATTTGTTGCTGCTCGACGTGATCCCGCTGTCGCTCGGCATCGAGACCATGGGCGGGCTCGTGGAGCGCATCGTCCCACGCAACCAGACCATTCCGACCGCGATGGCGCAAGACTTCACCACCTACCAGGACGGGCAAACCGCGCTTGCTTTGCATGTGGTGCAAGGCGAGCGCGATCTCGTTGCCGATTGCCGCAGCCTCGCGCGTTTCACTTTGCGCGGCATCCCGCCGATGTCGGCTGGCGCTGCGCGCATTCGCGTCACCTTCACCGTCGATGCCGACGGCTTGCTCAGCGTCGGCGCCAAGGAGCAGGGCAGTGGTGTGGAAGCCAGCGTCACCGTGAAGCCCTCGTATGGCCTGTCGGACGACCAGATCGCGACGATGCTGCAAGACAGTTTCGCGACCGCGCAGCAAGACATGCAGGCGCGGGCTCTGGTCGAAGCACGTGTGGACGCCGATCGCATGCTGCTCGCGACGCAGAGCGCGCTCGACGCCGACGGCGACCTGCTGAGCTCTGAAGATCGCACGCTGATCGATCAGTCGATGACGGCGCTGCGCCAAGCCCATCGGAGCACTGATGCCGCGGTTGTCGAGGCCGCCACCAAAGCGCTCGCTCATGTGACAGAAGGCTTTGCCGCAGCGCGCATGAATGCCGGTATTGCCCGAGCACTCTCGGGTCGAAAAGTCGAATCCCTGTAGAACAAAAATGCCAGTCATCAAGATCCTGCCCCACCCCGAATACTGTCCGCAAGGCGCCGAGATCACCGCGCCCGCGGGCACGTCGATCTGCGAGGCGCTGCTCGAACATCACATCAATATCGAGCACGCGTGCGAGATGAGCTGCGCCTGCACGACCTGCCATGTGCTGGTCCGCCAAGGCTTCGATTCGCTCAACGAGGCGGAAGAGGGCGAAGAAGATCTGCTCGACCGCGCCTGGGGGCTTGAGCCGCAATCGCGCCTGAGTTGCCAGGCCATCTTGGCGCAGCAGAACGTGACCATCGAGATCCCGAAGTACTCGATCAATCACGCCAAGGAAAACCACTGATGTCGCGTCTCGTTGTTCTCGATACCGAAACCACCGGCCTCTCTGCAGAAAACGGCGATCGTGTGATCGAACTCGGTTGCGTGGAGTTGTTCAATCGCAAGCTCACCGGCAACGATCTGCACATTTATTTCAACCCCGAGCGCGAGAGCCACGAAGACGCGCTCAAGGTGCACGGGCTGACGACGGATTTCCTGCGCGACAAGCCCAAGTTCGCTGCGCTTGCAAACGACGTGATCGAGTACCTGCGAGATGCAGAGTTGATCATTCACAACGCTGCGTTCGACGTCGGCTTTCTCAACAAGGAGTTCGAGCGAGTCGGCCTGCCGCCGTTGAAGACTTTCGTCGGCCAGGTTACCGACACGCTGGCCATGGCCAAGCAGGTGTACCCCGGCAAGCGCAATTCGCTCGATGCACTGTGCGACCGTTTCGGTGTCGATCGCTCGAATCGGACCTTCCACGGCGCCAAGCTCGATGCCCAGTTGCTGGCCGACGTCTACATCAACCTCACGCGTGGACAGGACGCCTTGCTGATCGATGTGGCATCCAACGAGCCAGCGCTGGGTACCTTCGTGGCCATCGATTTGCGCAGCTTCGATTTACCGGTGATCTACGCAGCCGATGTCGAATTGGCGGCACACGACGCGACGCTGCAGCAGCTCGACAAGGCCAGCAACGGACGTACGCTGTTCCGCCAGGTCAGCTAGAGCCCTATGGCATAATTTGAGGCTTCGCGCCTTAGCGTGGAGATCCAAAGTGTTGCAGCAGCAGCGCTCGGGCGGTTAGCTCAGGGGTAGAGCACAGCATTCACACTGCTGGGGTCCCAGGTTCGAAACCTGGACCGCCCACCAATTCCTTCAGTCAGACAGGTTAGATGCGTCCTCGCGTCTGCACAGCCGTACTGCAGATCGGGCCACTCGCTCGCTGGCTGGTTGCCCCAAACTTCCGCTTCTTTTTGTTGATCCGATGGCGCTGACCGACACGCCTCTCGAGCAATCTGCGACAAGACGCTAAGCTCGTGTCATGGAGACCATCGATTGCGCCGTCATAGGCGCCGGCGTTGTGGGTTTGGCGGTCGCGCGTGCCCTGGCATTGCAAGGGCACAAAGTTGTCGTGCTGGAGTCGGAAAACGCCATCGGTACCGGCACCAGCTCTCGCAACAGCGAAGTCATTCACGCTGGCATCTACTACCCTCGTGATTCGTTGAAGGCTACCCTTTGCGTGGCAGGCAACGCGGCGCTGTACGCGTATGCGGCACAGCGCGGCGTGCCGCATCGGCGCTGCGGAAAATTGATCGTGGCAACGACCCCTGCGCAAATCGAAGAACTTGATGCCATTCAGGTCAAGGCGCTGCGCAACGGCGTCCTCGACATCGTGCGATTGAACGGCGTTGAAGCGCGGGCCATGGAGCCAGAACTGGAATGTCTGGCCGCGCTGCACTCCCCCAGCACCGGCATCATCGACAGCCACGCGTTGATGCTGAGCTTTCAGGGAGACATGGAAAACGCGGGTGGTGTTCTGGCGATCAAGTCGTCAGTCGTTGCGGCCAAGTGCGTCGACCGCGCGATCGAGCTTCAGCTGGAAGACGGTACGTGCGTACGCTGCAACAGCGTCGTCAACGCTGCTGGGCTGTCCGCCCCTTCGCTTGCCAGACGCTTCGCCGGTTTGCCCGCCGACGCAGTCCCGACCGAGTATTTCGCAAAGGGGAATTACTTCACCCTCGCGGGCCGCGCGCCCTTCAGCCGCCTCATCTATCCGGTGCCCGAAGTCGGGGGGCTTGGCGTTCATCTGACGATCGACCTCGGCGGTCAGGCCAAGTTCGGGCCCGACGTCGAATGGGTGTCGTCGCCCGACGATCTGGTGGTCGATCCGGCTCGTGGCGACGCCTTTTACGCCGAAGTCAGACGTTACTGGCCCGCGCTTCGCGAAGGCGCGTTGCTGCCGGGTTATGCAGGTATGCGCCCCAAGCTCTCTGGCCCGGGACAGCCGGCGATGGACTTCGTCATATCAGGCCCTGCCGATCACGGCGTACGGGGTCTGGTCAACCTGTTCGGCATCGAGTCGCCGGGCCTTACCAGCAGCCTGGCGATCGGTACGCATGTCGCCGGATTGCTCGGTGGCCGTTTGGCGGCTGTACCATGAGCGGCACGCCAATTGCAGGCGTGTCAAAGTCGTCGGCACAGTGCCGGCGTCAATCCACGGAGGGAACATTTCAATGAGTGCTACCAGCAATCTCGAAGCAGCCGCCGATGCGGTGGTTGAAGACGTGCGAGGCGTTCTCGCCAGCAAAGAACTCGACTCGGTGCCGCACATCAAGGCCTTGCGCCAGCGCGTCGATGCCAAGATCGCCATCGCCAAGGAACTGACCGCCGAAAAGGCGCGCATTGCCGCCAAGAAGGCGCGTGAGGCTGCAGACAGCGCCAACACCTATGCGCACGACGAGCCATGGCAAATCGCAGGCGCTGCACTCGCGGTGGGCGTGCTACTCGGCCTGTTGCTCGGTCGCCGCTGATCTGAGCGCGACGGCATGCGTTGCGGGCGCTCAGTCGCCGAGCTTGCGCAGCGCCTCAGCGGCTTCCCGCACCAGGCCGGGCCCGCGGTAGATCAGGCCGGTGTAGATTTGTACGACATCGGCACCGGCTGAGATTTTGTCGCAAGCGTCGGTCGCGCTCAACACGCCGCCGGCCCCGATGATCGGAAAGCCCTTGCCTAGCAACTTGCGCAGTTGACCGATCACGCGATTGCTTGCCTCGCGGACTGGCGCTCCTGAAAGTCCTCCCGCTTCTTCCGCGCGCGGCAGACCCTTGACCGCCTCGCGCGAGAGCGTGGTGTTGGTTGCGATCACGCCGTCCATGTGGTGACGCTGCAATGCCGCGGCGATGACGCCGACTTGCGCAGCGTCCAGGTCCGGTGCGATCTTCACGAACAGCGGCACGCGCTTGCCGTGCTGTGCCGCCAACACGGTCCCGCGTTCGGCCACAGCGCCGAGCAGCGCATCCAGCGCTTCGTCGCTTTGCAGCGAGCGCAAGTTGGCAGTGTTCGGGCTCGAGATATTGATCGTCACGTAGTCGGCGTGCGGGTAAACGCCGTCGAGGCATAGCAGGTAGTCCTCGGTTGCGCGCTCGATCGGTGTCGCGGCGTTCTTGCCGATGTTCAGGCCGAGCAGCATCGGCGCTGCGGCGTTTCGTTTGCGAAACTGGACACGCTGAACATTGGCGACGAAGGCATCCAGCCCGTCGTTGTTGAAGCCGAGCCGGTTGATGAGCGCCTCACGCTCCGGCAAGCGAAAGATCCGCGGTTTGGCATTGCCCGGTTGCGCCTTCGGCGTGACGGTGCCGACCTCGACGAAGCCGAAGCCCATCGCGGCAAAGGCATCGATGCAGCGTGCGTTCTTGTCGAGCCCGGCGGCCAGACCAATGCGATTCGGAAAGGTCAGGCCGGCCAATGTCACCGGGTCATCGACGCGCGGTGCCGCATAAGCAAAATCGAATGGCGTGTTCTGCGTAAGGGCCAGCGCACCGAGAGTGAGCTCATGCGCGTGCTCGGCGTCAAAGCCAAAAAGAAAAGGGCGGGCAAGGCTGTAGAGCGAGGAGAGGGGCATCAGCGTGAGCAAGCGTGGTGTCGGGCGTGGTGTCGGGCGTTGCATCACCGGAATCGGTGACACCGGATAATTCCGGACTTCAATGAACCTGGATTCTCCGCGATGACTTCACCCGCTACGCCCTTGACACAAGAACAGATGAAGGCCCAAGTCGGACTTGCGGCGCTCGACTACGTGACGCGCGGCGAGATCGTCGGCGTCGGCACGGGCTCGACCGTCAACAAATTCATCGATGCGCTCGCCACGATCAAGAACGAGATCAAGGGTGCGGTGTCAAGTTCGGTGGCATCGTCGGAGCGGCTGCGTGCCGCTGGCATTCCGGTGTTCGACAGCAACGAGGTCGAGGAGCTGGCTGTCTACATCGACGGCGCCGACGAGATCGATCACCGCGGCCACATGATCAAAGGCGGCGGTGCTGCGCTTACGCGCGAGAAGATCGTGGCGGCACAGTCGCGGCGCTTCGTCTGCATTGCCGATGCATCGAAATTGGTGAACACGCTGGGGGATTTTCCGCTGCCTGTGGAAGTGATTCCTATGGCGGCACGCCGGATCATTCGGCAGTTTGCAAGACTCGGTGGCGAGGCGCAGGTGCGCGAGAAGGACGGGCTACCGCTGGTCACCGACAACGGCCAGCACATCATCGATGTGTCGGGCCTGAAGATCACCGACCCGCGTGCCTTCGAGGCCGAAGTGAGCCAGTGGCCTGGTGTTGTCACTGTCGGCATCTTCGCCTATCAAAAGGCCGATGTGTGCCTGCTCGGGACCCCGACGGGGGTCGAGACCCTGCAGTTCGATTGAGCGGGAAGGAGGCGGCTTTGGAATAGCGTAACCGCCGCCGGCTTAAAACTTGATGCCGGCCGGATTGCTCGGCGTCGGCCCGTTGTTGACAGACTGCGGAACGGTTGGCTGCGCTACCGCTGCTGGCGCGTTGCCCGCCGTGTTGGCCGAGCCGGTCGCAGCCGGCGCCGGCGATTGAGCCACCAGCGGCCGCGCCGGTGCCGGTCGATAGCCGGCGGGCAGTTGCGAGCTCTTCGGATAGCTGGCCGCGTCGAGGTATTGCGACCATTCGGCGTCCGAAAACCCTTTGAGCTGCTGCGAGCCGATGCTCAATACCGGCAACGACGTTTGCCCGCTCAGCCGCTGCAGGGCGGCGGTGTCGGCATCGGTCTTGATCAGCCGCTCGTCGAACGGAACCCCGCGAGTGATGAGCAAGGAGCGAGCGGACACGCAAGGTGCGCATTCGTCACTGGTGTAGAGCATGACCGGATACCGCTGCACGACTTGCCGCAACTCGTACGGCAATCCTTCCGTGCTCGCGCTCGAAATGCCAGCGCGCGGGGCGGCTGGCTGCGCATTGGCAGCGGGTGCCTGATCCGAAAAGGAAATCTTGCCGCTCTTGTCGACGTTGCGATACACCGGCTGCGCCGCTGCGCTGGCGGCGACCAGCAACAGGCCGAGCGACAGCGGCAGGGCGGAGAGTCGGGCGGTCAATTTCATCAGCTGGCTCCGTGATCGAATCGATCGCCCGAGTATCTCAGCACCCGCCCCCGGCTGCCACGCAATGTCACGCCAGTTGCGGCTCGGCCATGCCCTGGTGTCGCAACAACGCATCGAGTTGCGGCTCGCGACCTCGAAACGCCTTGAACGAGTCCATGGCGCTGCGGCTGCCACCGGATTCGAGGATGGCCTCGCGATACTTGCGGCCGGTCTCGATGCTCGGCTCGCCGTTGGCGCCCGCTGTTTCCTCGAAGGCCGCGTACGCATCGGCACTCAACACCTCGGCCCACTTGTAGCTGTAGTAGCCCGCTGCGTAGCCGCCCGAAAAGATGTGGCTGAAGGTGTTGGGCGTCCGGCTGAAGGTCGGCGAAGGCATGACCGCCATTTCGCTGCGGACCTGCGCCAGCAACGCGAGCACATCGCCTGGCTTCGCGGTGGCGGCTTGGTATTCGGTGTGCAGCAGCATGTCGAAAAGCGAGAACTCGATCTGGCGCAGCGTCTGCAGGCCGCTCTGGAAATTCTTGGCGGCAATCATCTTGTCGAACAGCGCGCGCGGCAGCGGCTCGCCAGTGTCGACGTGCGAGGTCATGTGCTGCAGCACGTCCCATTCCCAGCAGAAGTTCTCCATGAACTGGCTCGGCAGCTCGACGGCGTCCCATTCGACACCGCTGATGCCCGACACGTCTCGCTCGTTGATCTGCGTCAGCATGTGCTGCAGGCCATGGCCGAACTCGTGGAACAACGTGGTCACGTCGTCGTGCGTCAACAGCGGCGGATTGCCATCGACGCCTTCGGCAAAGTTGCAGACCAGTTGCGCGATGGGCGTTTGCAGGGCGCCGGTGTCGGGGCGCAACCAGCGCGCGCGCACATCGTCCATCCAGGCACCGCCGCGCTTTCCTGCGCGTGCGGACGGGTCGAGGTAGAACTGGCCCACCGTGGTGCCGGCGCGCTCGATGCGGTAGAACTCGACTGTCGGGTGCCAGACCGGCGCGCTGTCGCGACGGATGGCCACCTCGAACAAGGTCTCGACGATCTTGAACAGGCCCGCCATCACCTTCGGCGCGGTGAAGTATTCCTTGACCTCTTGTTCGCTGAACGCGTAGCGCGCTTCCTTGAGCTTTTCGCCGATGAAGGTCCAGTCCCAAGGCTGTGGGTCGGTCAACCCGAGCTGCGTCGTTGCAAAAGCCTTCAGGTCGGCCAGATCGCGTTGGCCGTAGGGCTTGGCCTTGACGCCGAGGTCACGCAGGAACTTGACGACTTGTTCAGGCGATTCAGCCATCTTCGGCACGACCGAGAGCTGGCCGAAACTCTTGTAGCCCAGGAGCTTGGCTTCTTCTTCCCGCAGCGCAAGGATCTCTGTGATCAGCGCGGTGTTGTCGAGCTTGGCGTCGCCGAACTCGCTGGCGCGGGTCACGTAGGCGCGGTAGAGCGTTTCTCGCAGCGCGCTGCTTTTTGCGAACTGCATCACCGGCAGATAGCACGGCATCTTCAGCGTGAGCTTGTAGCCGGCCTTGCCCTCCGACTCGGCCGCGGCGCGGGCGGTGCTCACCACGTCTTCCGGGATGCCATCGAGCTCGGCGGGCGATGCGTAGTACGCGAACGCATCAGTCGCGTCGAGCGCGTTCTCGCTGAACTTCTGGCTCAGTTCGGCCTGGCGCTCCTGGATTTCGGCGAAGCGTTCTTTGGCAGCGCCTTGCAATTCAGCGCCGCCGAGCACGAAGTTGCGGACCGCATTCTTGTGCGCCTGCTGCTGCTCGGTGTCGAGAGTGGTCGCATTGATGGCCTTGTACTTAGCATAGAGCCGCTCGTCGGAACCCAAGCGCGTCCAGAACGCGGTGACACGCGGCATCGCTTCGTTGTAGGCGGCGCGCAGTTCGGGCGTGTCGGCGACGGCGTTCAAATGACCCACTGCGCCCCAGGCTCGGCTGAAGCGCTCGGACGCTACGTCGAGCACTTTCGAGATGGCCGTCCAGTCCGACGGAAAGCCCGGGGCTGTCACGGTTTCAAGTGCCGCATCGGACTCCGCGAGCAACGCGTCGACCGCCGGTGCCACGTGCTCCGGCTGGATCTTGTCGAACAGTGGCAGGTCTGTGAAATCGAGAAGTGGATTGTCGAGAAGCGGATTGAGCGTGGCGGTCGTTTGGGTCATGGTGTGTATCTGGCGGCGAGGCGGCGTGAGTACAAGTAGGAAGGCGGCTTGTGGTGACCGCCCTGTGCAGTGAAGGCCTATGCGGTGAGAGCCTGTGAAGCGGCGACGCGTTCCGCGGCTTCGACGGTATTGACCAGCAGCATGGTGATCGTCATCGGGCCGACGCCGCCGGGCACGGGCGTGATCCAGCCGGCGACTTCCTTGACGCCGTTGAAATCGACGTCGCCGCAGAGCTTGCCTTCTTCGTTGCGGTTCATGCCCACGTCGATCACTACCGCGCCGGGCTTGACCATGCCGGCGGTCAGCACGTTGCGCTTGCCGACGGCGGCGACGATCACGTCGGCCTGCCGGGTCATCGCGCCGAGGTCGGCGGTGGCGCTGTGGCAGATCGTCACGGTCGCGCTCTTGGCGAGCAGCATCAGCGCCATCGGCTTGCCGACGATGTTGCTGCGGCCGATGACAACGGCATGCTTGCCACGCAGGTCATAGCCGATGGATTCGAGCATCTTCATGCAGCCGTATGGCGTGCAGGGCCAGAAACCGGGCGACCCGGTCATCAACGCGCCGGCGCTCGCCACGTGGAAGCCATCGACGTCTTTGGCAGGGGCAATGGCCTCGATCACCTTCTGTGCGTCGATGTGCGGCGGCAGCGGCAGCTGCACGAGGATGCCGTGGATGGTCGGGTCGCTGTTGAGTGCCTCGACGCGCGCCAGCAGGCCGGCTTCAGTCAGGTCGGCTGGATACTGCTCGAGCACCGAGTGCAAGCCGTTGTCTGCGCAGGCCTTGACCTTGTTGCGCACGTAGACCTGACTCGCGGGGTTCTCGCCGACCAGCACCACGGCGAGGCCGGGCACCACGCCGCGGATCTTGAGCGCGGCGGCGCGCTGGGCGACCTCGGCGCGGAGCGTGCGCGAGAGTGCGTTGCCGTCGATCAGTTGAGCTGTCATCGGATTCGATTTTCCAAGTAAAAACGCCCGCTTGCGCAGGCGTTGAAGTCATCGATTGCTATCGAAGCCATAGGCATCGGTTCGCCGCCTGCCTGGCGAGCATCAGGCTTTGACGGGGGCCGCCTGACCCAGCGCGATTTTCAACAGATCGGCTACGGTGTTGGCGTTGAGCTTTTCCATGATGTTGGCGCGATGCGCCTCGACCGTCTTGATGCTGATGCCGAGGTCGTCGGCGATCTGTTTGTTGAGCCGGCCGGCGACGATGCGTTCGAGCACCTGCGCTTCGCGGCCGGTGAGCTTGGACAGCAGGGCATCACGACTGGCCGATTGCTGGTGCTGCGCAAAAGCGCTGCGCGCGTGTTCGAGCATGCGTTCGACCAACGTCACCAGTTCTTCGTCGTTGAATGGCTTCTGGATGAAATCCATCGCGCCCTTCTTCATCGAGTCGACTGCCATCGGCACGTCGCCGTGACCGGTAATGACGACGATGGGCAGCGGCGAGCGGCGTTCGATCAGCCGGTCTTGCAATTCAAGCCCGGTCATACCACCCATGCGGATGTCGACGATCAGGCAGGCGACCTCGCGCGGGTCGTAGCGGGACAAAAAAGACTCGGCGGAATCGAAGCAGCGGACTCGGTAGTCCTTGCCTTCGAGCAGCCACTGCAGCGAATCGCGGACTGCTTCGTCGTCGTCGACGACGTAGACCGTGCCCTTCTTCGGAATCAAGCTCATGCAGGTACCTTTGCCTCGTCGTTTGCTATGGATTTAAGAGCATCCAACACCGGAATCCAGAAGGAAAAACGGCATCCGACGACATCTGAACCATTGTAGATGTTCTCCGCCTGCATGCGGCCGCGATGCGACTCCACGATGGTGCGGCACAAGTTGAGACCGATGCCCATGCCTTCTGGTTTGGTCGAGAAGAATGCTTCGTAAAGTCGGTCCATCACTTCGGGTGCCAGACCCATGCCGGTGTCTTGCACCGAGAACTCGACGGCGCTTTGGCCCTCGATCGTTTTGGGCAGCACGCGCAATTCGACGCTGCGCCGCGCCAGTGGCCGGTTCGCGTTGTCGATCGACTCGGCCGCGTTCTTCAGCAGATTGACCATCACCTGCTCGATCAGGATCGGGTCGACCTGCAGGATCGGCAACCGCGCCGCCACGTAGTGGTTGAGTCGCACATTGCGGCGCCGCAGTTCGATGCCGGCCAGTTCCACCGCTTCGCTCACCATCGTGCTCACCTCGGCCGGCGTGCGATTGGGCTCGCTGCGTTTCACAAAAGACCGGATGCGCTGAATAATCTGGCCGGCCCGCTGCGCCTGCTTGGATGTCTTGTCGAGCGCGGCCAACAGCGATTCGGAATCGATCGTCTGACCACGGATGCGCGACGCCATGCCGTTGCAGTAGTTGGCGATGGCTGTCAGCGGCTGGTTGAGTTCGTGCGCCACGCTCGACGCCATTTCACCCATGGTGATGAGCCGACTCGCCGCCTGCGCGCGATCGGCCTGCGCAGCTGCCTGCTCCTCTGCTACGCGACGCGGTGTGATGTCGGTCGCAATCACCATCTGCGCCAACCGGCCGTCGACCCAGGTCAGATAGCGTGAGCGCACTTCGAGCCACTTGCCGAGCTCGAGTACGAAGATCTCGTTGTTGGCGGGCTGGGCGGCGGTGAGCGTGTCGATCGGCAAGCCGGCGAACGGGTCGACATCGTCCAGCGCCTCGTCGTGCGCCTGCGAGGCCGGCACACCCGCCTGCGCCACCATGCCCAGGTGGCCGACGGTGTTGGAACCGAACCAGAGCCGATAGAGCTTATTGGCGAACAGCAATTCTTCGCTGCCGATCGGAGCGACCGACACCGCCGCATCGAGCGCTTCGAGCACGGTGGTGAAACGCTCGTAAGAGGCCGACAGCTGCTCCCGAATGCGCGTCGGCTCGGTGATGTCGGTCATCGACGTCATCCAGCCGGTCTGATGGCCGCGGGCGTCGATCAGCGGCGACACATACAGCCGCGCGTTGAAGATGCTGCCGTTCTTGCGCCGCACCCGCACCTGAAAACCGCCTGGCAAGGCCCGGCCATGCAATTCTTCTTCGAGCCGGTCGTTCATGACCTCGCGATCGGATTCGAGCCAGTACGGAAATGGCGGCGCCTGGCCGACCAGCTCGGTTTCGCTCCAGCCGGTCATCGCGCAAAAGGCGGCGTTGACGTAGGTGATACGGCCTTCGAGATCGAGCACCCGCATGCCGGTCAGCATCGAGTTTTCCATCGCCCGGCGGAAGTTGGTTTCGGCGATCAGTGCCTGTTGCGCCTGCAGTCGCCGCCGTGTGTGGCGCCAGGTGCCGATGAGCATCCAGCTGGTGAGCACACTCAATGCGCCGACCAGCCAGAAGAGGCCGTTGCCGACGAAGCCTTGCGACGTGCGATACGCCTGTGCGCGCAGGACCAGGCCATTGCCGACCGGCGACACCGGCACCTCGTATTCGTTGGTGTGCTCGGCCCAGGGCAGCAGGCGCGTGCCGGCCGCGCGCGGATTGACGGTGTTGCCGGCCAACAGGCCGCCCTTGGCATCGAGCAGCGACACGGCATACCGTGCCGAGACTTCCGGCGGAATGCCGTAGCGGAGCAGTCCGTCGACAGAAAATTCGCCGACCACTGCGCCTGCGAACAGGCCTTGATCGAAGAGCGGGATGTGGAGCTGCAGCATGCTCGGAGGATCGGTCCCGGCCATCGGCTGCGAGAACACGGGCTGGCGCAGTTCGCGAGCCAGCGCGTAGTTGCTTTCGGTATCGCCGGGCCGCAGCACTTCGCCGACCGGATGCTGCTGCGACGGATGCACGCTCGGCGCCGCGTAGCTCGCCTTGAAGCGCCGGCGATCATCGATCCAGCTGATCTCCTGCAGTTCCGGGAATTGGCTCACCAGCGACTCGGCGCGGCTGCCAAACTCGGCCGCATCGATCTCGCGGTTCGACGCATCGCGGGCCAGTCGCATCAGTTGCTCTTGCCGTTCCAGCAGCCGCAATCGGACGCGTTGCTGCGCGTACTCGACATCGCGCTTGACCGACTCCTGTTCCCTTTCGACTTCTTCGGCCCGCAGGTACCAGAAGGCCGAAACGATCACGCCCAGAAAAAGCAGCACGGCGGCCAGCGGCGCGAGCATGGCGACCGCGTCTTGCAGCACCGGCGTCTGGCGCCGCCACCAGCGCCGCCACCACGAAAGGGGAGACGCATTTGCCGCGCTGCGAGCGACCGCGATCGGGGAAGAAAAGGGCATCGGCCGAGTGTAGGGGAAGGCTGCGAACCGCCATGAAGCCATGCCTGAAATATCACATTAAGAAATCATCATCTGCCATTTGAAATTGCTTAAATAATGTGGGAAACTGCCGCGCGTTGCCAATTCCGGCACTAAATTACGTTCACAACCAATAAGCAGGAGACAAGCATGTCGGCAAATCCCGAGAACCTGTTCGGCTCGGCCGCGAATGACGCGGACGCGCAAGAGACGCGCGAATGGATGGACGCCTTGTCCGCTGTCATTCAGAGCGAGGGCCCCGACCGGGCTCACTTTCTGCTGGAACAACTGCTGGAACATGCGCGCCAGCACAGCATCGACAAACCGTTTTCGGCGACCACGGCGTACGTCAACACCATCGAGGTCGACCAGGAAGAACGCTCGCCCGGCAATGCGGAAATCGAAGAGCGGCTGCGCTCTTTCATGCGCTGGAACGCGATGGCGATGGTGGTCAAGGCAAATCGCCATCACCCGCCCGAAGGCGGCGATCTCGGCGGCCATATCGGCTCATTCGCTTCGTTGGCCACCATGTTCGGCGCCGGCTTCAACCATTTCTGGCACGCCGAGAGTGCGGAACCCGGCAAAGAGCACGGCGGCGACTGCCTCTACATCCAGGGCCACGTGTCGCCCGGCATCTACGCCCGCGCCTACCTCGAAGGCCGGCTGACCGAAGAGCAGCTGCTCAACTTCCGCCAGGAAGTCGATGGCAAGGGCCTGTCGAGCTATCCGCATCCGAAACTGATGCCCGATTTCTGGCAGTTCCCGACCGTTTCGATGGGTCTTGGCCCGCTGATGGCGATCTACCAGGCGCGCTTTCTGAAGTACCTGCACGCGCGCGGCATCGCCAATACCGAGAACCGCAAGGTCTGGGTGTTCTGCGGCGACGGCGAGATGGACGAGGTCGAGTCGCTCGGTGCCATCGGACTGGCCGCGCGAGAAAACCTCGACAACCTGGTTTTCGTCATCAACTGCAACCTTCAGCGGCTCGACGGCCCGGTGCGCGGCAACGGCAAGATCATTCAGGAACTCGAAGGCGAGTTCCGTGGTGCCGGCTGGAACGTCATCAAGTTGATCTGGGGCCAGGGTTGGGACTCGCTGCTGGCGCGCGACAAGGACGGTGCGTTGCGCAAGATCATGATGGACACGAACGACGGCGACTACCAGTCGTTCAAGGCCAACGACGGCGCCTACGTGCGCAAGAACTTCTTCGGCCGCGATCCGCGCACCGCCGAGATGGTCGCCAAGCTGAGCGACGACGACATCTGGCAATTGCGCCGCGGCGGCCACGATTCGCAAAAGGTCTACGCAGCCTTCCATGCAGCCGTGAAGCACAAGGGCCAGCCTACCGTCTTGCTTGTCAAGACCGTCAAGGGCTTTGGTATGGGCAAGATCGGCGAGGGCAAGAACAACGTTCACCAGACCAAGAAGCTGAGCGACGAGGACATCAAGGCCTTTCGCGATCGCTTCAACATTCCAATTCCCGACAGCCAACTGGCCGAACTGCCGTTCTACAAGCCGGCCGACGACACACCGGAAATGCAGTATCTGCACGAGCGGCGCAAGGCGCTCGGCGGCTACCTCCCGCATCGCCGTACCAAGGCCGACGAAAGTTTTACCGTGCCGTCGATCGACGTCTTCAAGAGCGTCATGGAGCCGACTGCCGAGGGCCGCGAAATCTCGACGACCCAGGCCTACGTTCGCTTCTTGACGCAGTTACTGCGCGACCAGGCGCTGGGCCCGCGCGTGGTACCGATCCTGGTCGACGAGGCGCGCACCTTTGGTATGGAAGGCCTTTTCCGTCAGATCGGCATCTACAACCCCGCAGGCCAGCAGTACACCCCGGTCGATAAAGACCAGGTCATGTACTACAAGGAAGACAAGGCCGGCCAGATCCTGCAAGAGGGCATCAACGAAGCCGGCGGTATGAGCAGCTGGATCGCGGCTGCCACCTCTTACAGCACGAACAATCGCATCATGGTGCCGTTCTACGTGTACTACTCGATGTTCGGCTTTCAGCGCATCGGCGACCTGGCCTGGGCTGCTGGCGACATGCAGGCGCGCGGCTTTTTGCTCGGAGGCACCTCGGGCCGCACGACGCTGAACGGCGAAGGCCTGCAGCACGAAGACGGCCACAGCCACATCCTGGCCAACACCATTCCCAACTGCGTGAGCTACGACCCGACCTTCGCGCATGAAGTCGGCGTCATCCTGCACCACGGCCTGAAGCGCATGGTGGAGAAGCAGGACAACGTCTATTACTACCTGACGCTGCTGAACGAAAACTACCCGATGCCCGGCCTCACGCCCGGTACCGAAGAGCAGATCATCAAGGGCATGTACCTGGCCAAGCAGGGTCCGGCGCTCAAGGCCGTCAAGGGCAAAGACGCGCCGACCGTGCAGTTGCTCGGCAGCGGCACCATCCTGCGCGAGAGCTTCGCGGCGCAAGAACTGCTCGAGCAGGACTGGGGTGTTTCGGCGTCTGTGTGGAGCTGCCCGAGCTTCAACGAACTGACCCGCGAGGGTCAGGACGTCGACCGCTGGAACCTGCTGCACCCGATCGACACTGCGCGCGTCTCGTTCGTGGCGCAGCAACTGGCCGCGAGCACCGGCCCGGTGGTTGCATCGACCGACTACATGAAGGCCTACGCAGAGCAGATCCGTCCGTACATCCCCAAGGGCCGTACCTACAAGGTGCTCGGCACCGACGGCTTCGGCCGCAGCGACTTCCGCAACAAGCTGCGCGAGCACTTCGAGATCAACCGCCATTACATCGTCGTGGCGGCCCTCAAGGCTCTGAGCGAGGACGGCTTCATACCCGTGCAAAAAGTGGCTGACGCAATCAAGAAGTACGCAATCAACGTCGACAAAGTGAATCCGCTCTACGCTTGATCCTGCGGCCTGACGAAGCACCAAAACGAACAACCAGAAACGCCTTCGAGGCGGGAGATAAAAACATGGCAGCAGTGGAAGTCAAGATACCGGACATCGGCGATTTCGACGAAGTCGCGGTGATCGAGATCCTGGTGAAGGTGGGCGACACGGTCAAGGCTGAACAGTCGCTCATCACCGTGGAGACAGACAAGGCGTCGATGGAAATCCCGTCGAGCCAGGCGGGCGTGGTGAAGGAGATCAAGGTCGAGGTCGGCAGCAAGGTGAAGCAAGGTTCGGTCGTGCTGGTGCTGGAAGGTGAGGGCGCTGCGGCACCGGCACCGGCACCCGCCGCAGCGCCCGCACCCGCTGCTGTTGCCGCGCCGACGCCGGCTACTGCAGCCGCTGCACCGGCGGCATCCGCCGCAGCACCCGCGAGCAGCGGCGGTCCCGTCGAAATCAAAGTGCCCGACATCGGTGACTTCAAGGACGTCTCGGTCATCGAGATCCTGGTCAAGCTTGGCGACACGATCAAGCAAGAACAGTCGTTGATCACCGTCGAAACCGACAAGGCTTCGATGGAAATTCCGGCTTCGGCTGCCGGCGTGCTGAAGGAGCTGAAGGTCAAGGTCGGTGACACGGTCAACATCGGCGACCTGATAGCGATCGTGGAGGGCGCCACCGGCAACGCTTCGACGCCTTCACCGACGGCTTCGGCTCCGGTAACAGCGGCCGCGCAAGCCGCTGCCGCACCTGTTGCCGCCAGCGTGGCAGTACCTGCTGAGGCGCCAGCGGCGTCGGCGCCACCGGCCGGCCACAACCCTTCGGTCGCACCCAGCGCGAGCCTGCCGCACGCATCGCCATCGGTTCGCAAGTTCGCTCGCGAGCTCGGCGTTCCGCTCGAAGAAGTGAAGGGCTCTGGTCCCAAGGGTCGCATCACGCAGGAAGACGTTCAGGCCTTCACCAAGGCCGTGATGAGCGGTGCATCGAGTACCAAAGCATCGGCGGCAAAAGCGCCGGCCAGCGGTGCCGGCGACGGCGCGGCGCTCGGATTGATTCCGTGGCCCAAGGTCGACTTCACCAGGTTCGGCACGGTCGAGCGCAAGGAATTGTCGCGCATCAAGAAGATCAGCGGCGCGAACCTGCATCGCAACTGGGTGATGATTCCGCACGTTACCAACAACGACGATGCCGACATCACCGAGCTCGAGGCCTTCCGCGTCTCGACCAACAAGGAGAACGAGAAGTCCGGCGTCAAGGTAACGATGCTGGCTTTCGTGATCAAGGCAGTCGTGTCGGCGCTGAAGAAATTTCCTGATTTCAACACCAGCCTGGACGGCGACACGCTCGTCTACAAGCAGTACTACAACATCGGGTTCGCGGCGGACACGCCCAACGGTCTGGTCGTTCCGGTGCTCAAGGATGCCGACACAAAAGGCATCCTGCAGATCAGCACCGAGATGGGGGAGCTCGCCAAGAAGGCGCGCGACGGCAAGCTCGGCTCGGCCGACATGCAGGGCGGCTGCATGTCGATCAGCTCGCTCGGCGGCATCGGCGGGACGCACTTCACGCCCATCATCAACGCGCCTGAAGTGGCGATCCTCGGCTTGTCCAAGAGCGCGATGAAGCCGGTGTGGGACGGCAAGCAGTTCGTACCGCGCCTGACGTTGCCGCTGTCGCTGTCGTACGACCATCGGGTGATCGATGGCGCATCGGCTGCGCGCTTCAACACCTACTTAGGGCAGGTGCTCGCCGACTTCCGTCGAGTCTTGCTATGACCACGGTGGTGGCTGTCCGCAAGGGCAGCCAGGTGGTGATCGCGGCGGATACGCTGGTCACTTTCGGCGATACGCGGCTCTCGCATGCGCAGGAAGACAACCGCAAGGTGTTCGAAGTCGACGATGCAGGGGGGCGCAGCCTTTTTGCCGCGTCGGGTTCGGTAGCGCACTTTCCGGCACTTCGGCATGCGTTGGCAGCGATCGGCAAAGACGACCTCAAGCTGCGCAGCCGCGACGAGATCTACCGCACGTTCACCAAGCTGCATCCGCTGCTGAAAGAGTCGTTTTTTCTGCAGACCAAGGAAGACGAGCACGACCCTTACGAGTCGAGCCAGTTCAGCCTCATGCTGGCGAATGCGACCGGCATCTATGGCGTCTACAGCTACCGCGAAGTGTTCGAGTTCAAGCAGTTCTGGAGCATCGGCTCCGGACGCAGCTTTGCACTCGGCGCCATGCACGCGGTGTATGCGAAGGCTCGGTCGGCGCGTGAGGTGGCCGACGCGGGCATCGCGGCCGGCTGTGAATTCGATCGCAACTCGGCCGGACCGGCCGATGTACTCACTCTCAAATTGAAGGTGTCCCCATGAGCGAACAACAAATTCAGGTACCCGACATCGGCGACTTCGATGAAGTGGCAGTGATCGAGGTGCTGGTGAAGGTCGGCGACACGGTCAAGGCCGAGCAGTCTTTGATCACGGTCGAATCCGACAAGGCGTCGATGGAGATTCCATCGTCGGCCGCGGGCGTCGTGAAGTCGCTGGCTGTGGGTGTCGGCGACAAGGTCAAGCAGGGGTCGGTGGTGCTGACGCTGGAGGTGAGCGGGGCTGCGGCCGCTGGGCCTGCTGCATCGG